>JABMRT010000247.1 GCA_013202295.1 Candidatus Zhuqueibacterota bacterium | reverse complement strand
GCAGAACAACTCACCTACTCCATTTCTTTGAACGGAACAACCATCCTGGAACCCTCACCCATCGGCATGATCGTGAATGCAGATCAATCATTGGGCAAGGATGTTCAGGTGCTCAAAGCAAAGACCCGATCTGTCAAAGATAAAATCCATCCTGTTGTACAGGAGAAACGAAAGACCGTGCTGGATCACTGCAATGAGCTTCGTTTGCAAATCGAAGGAGATTACACGATCCTCTTTCGCGCATATGACGATGGCGTGGCCTACCGGTTTATCACGGAGATGAAGCAGCCTCTCACTGTGCAGGACGATCTGGCCGCATTCAAATTCCCCGGCAATCCTGACATTTTACTACCCATGGAATCGGACTTCTTCTCATCTCAAGAAAAGAACTTTGCCACGATGAAATTGGCTGAAGCGGAAGGACAGCTCGCATATCTTCCAGTTATCATAACATTGGAAAACGGACAGAGGATTGCACTCACAGAGGTCCATCTTGAAGACTATGCCGGTATGTTTATCCACGCGGGTGTGGATGGTAAGGCAATCATCAAAGGAGTATTCCCGAAATACCCAAAAACCGAAAAGCAGAGACGTGACCGTGCATTGCCCATAACGGAGCGGGAGGAATATATTGCAAAAACAAATGGATCTCGCATGTTCCCCTGGCGATTGCTCGTCATCCCTGAAGCGGACAAGAACCTGATTGAATCGGACATCGTGTACCGGCTCGCTCCTCCCCTTCGCCTGAAAGACACAGACTGGATCCAGCCCGGCAAGGTGGCCTGGGACTGGTGGAACGCCATGTTGATGTTTGATGTGGATTTCGAATCCGGCGTGAACACCGAAACCTACCTGCATTACATTGATTTTGCATCCGAGCATGACATCGAATACGTGATTCTTGATGAAGGCTGGTCCGATCCGGCCGATCTGTTCAAGCGCGTACCCAATATGGATCTCGACGCTCTGTTTGCTCACGCGAAGGAGAATAACGTACGCATCATCCCCTGGGTGGTCTGGCTCACGCTGGATCGTCAAATGGATGAGGCTCTGCAAATGTTTGAAGACCTGGGCGCGGCTGGCATCAAGGTGGACTTCATGGATCGCGATGATCAGAAGATTGTGAACTGGTACTGGAAGGTCGCAAAGAAAGCGGCTGAACATCATCTGCTTGTGGATTTTCACGGCGCGTACAAACCCACCGGATTGCGGCGGGCGTATCCGAATGTGATCACACGGGAAGGTGTGCAGGGATTGGAATATGTGAAATGGAGCAAAACCGTCACGCCGGAACACACCGTAACGATTCCCTTCACGCGCATGTTAGCCGGCCCGATGGATTTCACACCCGGTGCAACCCGGAACGTGAAACAGGAAAATTTCAATTCGGTTCACGAACAGCCCATGAGCATGGGCACACGCTGTCATCAGATGGCCATGTTCGTTGTGTTTGAAAGCCCGCTTCAGATGCTCTGCGACTCGCCCTCTCAATATGCGCAAGAACCGGAAATGATGTCGTTTCTTGGCCCTGTACCTTCGGTGTGGGATGAGACGATTGTGCTGGACGCGAAATTGACGGATTATGTGCTCGTCGCCCGGCAGTCTGGGGACGAATGGTGGCTCGGTGCCATGACTGATTGGACCGGAAGAAAACTCAAAGCAAATCTGGATTTTCTGGGCAAAGGTAAATTCAAAGCGCAGATCTTTCAGGATGGAGCAAACGCCCATCGTGCCGGTCGGGATTTTAAAGAGATTCAAATGGATGTGACAAAGGACAATATCCTGAAAATAAAAATGGCACCCGGCGGCGGCTGGGCCGCACGCATTGTGCCTGTGCAATAAAACCCTCTGTTTTGCCAATCCGTTTATGTGGTCTGTTGACCGTTCCGGGCGGAACATCGGGAACAAAGGGAAAGGGGTTCCCACTCTGTTTGCATCAAAAAAGGGCAGGTCATGGACCTGCCCCACCAATCGGTGCTACTATCCGGCCCTGCTTACCTGACCCACCGCCAGTGAACCATACGGACATGCCGGGATCATCGGCTGCGCCTTCAACGAAACCTGTGGATCCTTCAGCTCAACATGACTTTCCTTCACGAAAACCTGCTGATCCTTCAAATGGACCTGCGTGGTCGCCAAGAGAACCTGCCCCGATGAAATATTCGCCTGCCATGCCTTTAAAAGAACCTGCCTATGCCCCCCTTTTGCCCTGTATGTTGCCTCTATAGAGCTGATGCGGCTTTATAAATCCCTCTGCGATAAAAAAACCACCTCAATAACAATATTTTAGTATTAAATGCCTATTAATTGTAATATTTATTCTTGCAATTCCGTTTTTCATTTTATATATTGGAAACTCATAATTCTTTTTTCTGCACTGCATCTTTGCACTGACAACAAACCACCCATTTATTTCGAGCAGTCCATTAATTTTGTCTGTCTTCTGAACAACACAGACGCATGGATTGCCCAAACACTTCACAGAAGGAGGTTTGTTTATGCCTGCAAGATCCCTCAAGATGATCCGCCGGGACATCAACCGTCTCAAAGACACGATTCAGCGGCACAAAGAAAGTCATGCCGCACTGGCCGCCTTTGAAGGCCCAGTGTCATCGGCCACACAAAAGGTGAATGAGGCCTGGCAGAATTATCAAAAGGTGGCTGTGGCCGGAGACAAGGAACGGGAAGAACGCAATACGGCCATTGGAAACCTGCTTGGATGGATTCAGCGGTGGCGGCCAGTGGTGCTTCTACTTGTGCCCGGCGCGAATGAGAACCTGCGCAAACTACCGTCAAGCGCGCCCACGCCCGATGATGTGATTCGGGTGGCTGAAGACATGGTCCGGTTTATCCAGGAACACACCGGTTCCGGCCTGGATGCTGAAGCCGCGCTCGCCGACCTGGGCGACAGCATTGAAGAAACACGAAAAGAGACACGGGATGCCGTGGCCGCCCTACCCGCTGAGAGCGAGGCAAGAGAAGCCTTTACAGAAGCCTGTCTTGAAGCCAACCCAATATTGGTGCGCGGTACCCAGGTGGTACGCGCCATTTTCGGTCGCACCTCACCGGAGTACAAGCTGTTCATTGCAAGGTCAGGCAACAGCGGTGACGGGGATGAAGATGAAGGGGAGGATGCAGATACCGGGGAATGAACCCCAAAATCGTGAAAATGGGCCGCCGGCAAGGCGGTCCTTTTCTTATTTATTTCTCGGAGAAAACCACAACCTCTGGTTGTGGTCCAGTCAAGTTGTTCTACAGTTTGAGTGATTGTTAAAGGAGTATTCATGCTAAATTGAAAAGCATATAGTGAATTTAAGGCACTTTTGTCTTGATAAAAAAGTACCCCCCGCTATGCGGTATCAATCTATTGAGATTATTTCATTATTGAAGACAAAAAATCAAGGCTGCTTGAAAATTTGCTAAAATCCTCGTTGTTTTTCCTAACATGAAAAAACTCTCCCGCCTTTGGCATAGGATTTTAATATTGAACGCAGGATCAAGTTGACAATCCGCCCATGCCCTTCATTCTGGATTCCCGCTGGAGTTTATCCCGCATTTATTGCGGGGCAGGAATGACATCCATCATTATTCAGTAAGAACAAGGACTCTTTCCTGTTGACTTTTCCAATAAGTTTTTGTATTGTTGAACCAACATCATTGTTCCATTATTTATACATCTATTGCACTGCACAAGAATCCCCACCCCCAGAGGGAGGCTTGTTTGAAAGCAGTCTCATATACAGTCTCTCAATCACCCAAATTGCTTGACAGGGTACGTGCTGAGATGAGAGCCAAGCATTATAGCCTAAAAACCGAACAAGCCTACATCCGCTGGATTAAGCATTATATCCTCTATCACAGTAAACGTCACCCGGATGAATTGGGTGAAAATGAAATCAATGCATTTATCCGGCATCTGGCTGTGAACAGGAATGTATCTTCTTCAACCCAAAACCAAGCGCTGTGCGCCATTGTCTATTTATACAAACACATCCTGAAAAAAGAAATTGGACAACTGGAGCTGATCTGGGCAAACAAACCCAAGAAGCTGCCTGTTGTTTTTACCGTTCAGGAAGTTAAAAACATTCTTAACCATTTACACGGAGTGCATTGGCCGGCCGCCATGCTGATGTATGGTTCGGGTTTACGGTTGATGGAATGCCTGCGCCTGAGAATCAAGGATATTGATTTCGGGTTTAAGCAGATCACAATCCATGATGGAAAAGGCTTTAAAGACCGTGTGACCCTGCTGCCGGAGAAAATGATTGAACCTTTACAAGTACATATCAAAAACGTAAAGAAAATCAATGAAAAGGATCTGGATCAAGGTTTTGGATCTGTCTATATGCCCCATGCACTTGAACGTAAATATCCGACTGCCTCAAAAGAATTTGGCTGGCAATTTGTCTTTCCGGCCTCTCAAATCTCAGCCGATCCAAGAACCGGGATCGAGCGAAGACATCATCTGCATGAGACTGTCATACAGAAGGCGATAAAGCAGGCGATTAGGAAATCAGGCATCATCAAACACGGCAGCTGCCATTCTCTCAGGCATTCATTTGCAACACATTTACCCTGTGAGATAAAGTTAGCGGGATGATGATATGCGAGAGCACTTTTATTATGTCTATGTACTCAAATCTGAAAAGGATGGTCAGTTTTACACTGGTTACACTAAAGATATCCAAAAAAGATTGAATAAGCATAATTCTGGGGCAGTCTCATCCACAAAAAATAGAAAACCTTTGGTATTAGTTTATTGGGAAGGGTGTTTGAATCAAGCTGATGCAACTAAGCGGGAGAAGTATTTGAAATCAACATGGGGTAAACGATATATTAAAAATCGTATTAACAACTATCTCACAGGGTAAAAAAGGATATGATATCCGTACCATACAGGAATTGCTGGGCCATAAAGATATCAAG
>JABMRT010000024.1 GCA_013202295.1 Candidatus Zhuqueibacterota bacterium | reverse complement strand
CAATGACTGTAACCGGCGGTATACTAGGAATGATAAATAAGTCAGTCCCTGGTTCAAAAACAACACTCGCACCAGATGCCACAGAAGCCATCAGTTCAGGATTGATCCTTGGACTTGGCAAAATAGTTATCGAGATCACAGCGAACGCAGACAATGCAGCGGAAGTTACAGTAACAAAAGAAGCATTTGTACTTGGAATACTGGTAATAGGAATTAAGTAAAAATCTTAACTATAGAAGGCGGGGTTTTTCCTTCTTTCCAATTTTACCCCGTCTTCTCATTCTTTTTTAGAGTTGTGTTGTCAGGTGATAATATATCGATGCATTATAATCTCCCGGTTGTTGACCAATCGGGATCTGAACAGCCCATTCGATATCACTTGTTGATAGAATTATATCGTCGTTTTCGGCTACATGGTATATTGGCACCCCACTGCCGTAGTACCATAACGGGCCATTTCCAGGGAAATTAGCGAGACCGTTTAGATCTCCTCCCTGCGTCTGTATCGATGTATTTTGTAAAATATAAGTCGGATTTGATTTGTGCGTTAGATTGTCTACATTGGCAGAGAGGGAATAATTTCCGTTTGATTTGCTGATAATCGTTATATTGCCGCTGCCCCTGGGATCATTTACCGATGCGGTCGTGCCCGGATGGCCCACTATCACAGGCCAGCCTACGAATATGACTTCAGTATAGCTATAAACACCGAACTCGTCTATCGTCTCACCAATTAGGGGATTATCGTAGGAATGGTACCCTGGCAAATCATCACATGTTATATTGAAATTCCAAGACCAGGTGTCATTATGACCTGCAGCAGCATCTATCGGATCTGGAGCATACCTGAATTGATATCCGGGTGTCCATGCGAATGTCAGATTTTTGGATTCGGTGTTGCCCGGGCTTCCATCATATCCTGTTACGTTTATTTCTGAGCAATTACTCACATTTATCGACATTTCATTATCCGGCCATATAAGAGTCCAATTAGCAATACCTGTAATGTTCTCATACTGTAAGAAAAAGTTTATGTTCCCGCCTACTGTAGAGTTGTATCCGTTGGCTTCGCTACCAAGATCATGCCAGGCTGTGATATTTATATATTCGATCTCAGCCCATCCATGATCACTGCTGATATTCATTTTGAAATAATATTCTTGATTTACATCTAACTTATCATTCAACAACGAGGCTCCAGTTCCATTTTGTAAATCATACCAGTTGATTCGAGGTTCCAGATGCAGTATAGTTACATTCAGGGCCGTCTCATTATGATAGCTGTCGCTTACCTCATCAGCACAGCCGATCATCATAACAGGTCCGAAAAGAAACATATGATAAAATACAGAAATTACCAAGCCCAAAACAAGTAACGACGAACACAGTCTTTTTTTCCGCACCATACTCCCATCCTAGTTTTAATAATATTTATACAATTTTTATACTTTTTCTTTATTACTCAATAATCTCTTTTTTATCCTCTGCAGCAAGGGGATCCTGCTGGCACTCATGACCGTCAAGGCTCGTACTTCATCCATCAGAAAGACCTTATCATCTTCCAGTCCATGTACTTTCCCTTCCAGATGCCTATTCTCCTGTATTAACGGCGACATCTCTACGTTGTACAAATCATTGTAAACAATACTATAGTACTCATCATCATCATCAATCTCTGCATTCTGGCCATGACCATTTAAAAATTGCTTAACAGCTTGGCGTATGATATCACTATTTTTTAAATCACATTCATTGATTTTGTTATATAAATCCTTGTCAAAACGACAGGCTATTATCTTATTTCTATCCATGCATCCCGTGTATAACAATGTATAACGCTTTAAAAAGTTTATTGTTATGAAATGTTTAGGAGATAGAATCTTGATCTATAATATAATCTCGTCTTTTTGGCTCTCCATTCTCAGCAACGATGAATTAACCTTTTCCATTAATATCGAGTTAAACTCCGATGATTTTAAAAGGGGCATGAGCTCAATGCCTCGTTCAGCAGAGATATTCATTGAAAATTTTGTTCTCGAGTGAGCAGTCCCTCTCATCTTCACGACTTGAAGAGTTCTGATCAAATCCCCCTTTCTATAAATATCTCCAACGAATACGATGCCATCTGAAATAAATTCTTCTATCTCATATTGGGAAAACTTATACGTTTGTGGCGGAACTTCAGACGTTAACAACGTGGTACAGT
>JABMRT010000246.1 GCA_013202295.1 Candidatus Zhuqueibacterota bacterium | reverse complement strand
TTTCATGGCCTGACAACCTCCTGTTTTGTTATAGTTTATGGGCAATAAAATATAACAATTTTTGAGGTTAATCGGGCCTTTTTTATTTGTTTTTTAATGTTTTAACCGGACACTAATGAAATCAAGTTTATGTTTAGCTCTAGTTTCGATGGATGGGCTTTAATTATTATTAAAGAAAATGTTGATGAAATCCACGCTACTAAAATTTGGAGAAATTCAAAATGAAACAAATCAATAGACGTAATTTCTTATCAAATTAAGCTAAAATTACAGCTGGGGCATTACTGGCTCATGAGGCACAAATATTTAACCCGACGAATGTGATGGGTGCGAATGAAAGAGTCAATTTTGCCTTGATCGGATGTGGATTAAGAGGAAGATTTGTAGCACGAGGACTTATTGAACAAGGAGCCAACCTTGCTTATATTTGTGACCTGGAAGAGAATAAAATGGCAAGTCTTGAAGAATTCCTCAAAGATGTCCAGTCACAAAGTCCTAAACGCGTCAAAGATATGCGTCACATTTTTGATGACAAAGATATCGACGCAGTTGCAGTTGTCACACCCGATCATTGGCATGCACTTCCTTCTGTATTGGCTTGTCAAGCTGGTAAGGATGTGTATGTTGAGAAACCACATGCGTATTCCATTTGGGAAAGTAATAAAATGGTGGAAGCGGCCAAAAAATATAATCGGATTGTTCAAGTTGGAACACAAAATAGAAGTGCTCCGTATGTTCACGCAGCCAAAGATTATGTTCTGAGTGGCAAGCTGGGTAAAATTGGATTGGTGAAGGTCTACAATTTAAAATCAGGTAACCCTTTTCTACTTGGTGATCCGGGAAATCCACCTGCTGATTTTGACTGGGATGCCTGGTTGGGACCCGCTCCGGACCGACAGTTTCATCAGGATTTAATAAACCAAAACCACGGCTGGTCGTATTTCTGGGATTATTGTAATGGTGATTCGACTGTCGACGGTATACACCAATTAGATTTGGCCATGGCCGTACTTGGCGATCCGGATATGCCAGAGACTATATTTTCGTCAGGAGGACGTTTCATTTTAAAGGATGATGCTGAAGTGCCCGATGTTCAAGCTGCCAGTTATATGTTTGATGACTTTATATTAAACTTTGAAATGACGAATTATGCCCGATATATGCAAAAAACAACCGCCACAATTCGGCGGAATGATGAGTTTCCATATTGGACTCAGAACGCTACTCGCATTGAAATCTATGGCTCGGAATTAATGATGACAATTGGACGTATGGGTGGTGGCTGGCAAGTTGTTACATCTGGCGGCAAAGTCGTGGAGCAGATGTATGGCAGAACTCCGGATGCCAATCACTATCGAAATTTTATTGAATGTGTCAAATCGCGAAAAGAATCGACAGCCGATATTAGAATAGCTCATAAAGCGTTAGCCATGATTTTGGCTGCAATAATTGCTTATAGAACTGGTAACCGCTCTGTTAAGTTTGATCGTCAAAAACAGAAATTTATTAATGATGAAGCGGCGAACATGATGCTGCGAAGAATCGCTCGAAAAAAATACGAAATCCCGGAAATAATATAGCGCTAAACATTAATTTTATGCTATCCACATCTTGAACAAGGAGGAAAAAATGAAGTTCAGAATATTGCTACTCATCTTTGCTTTACTCTCAAGCATCAGTTTGTATGCTCAATGGCAAAGTGACGAATATGAGATAGGTGAAATCTTGTTTTCAGATTCTTTTGATGGTGATTTGTCAAATTGGAGTCCAGAGATAGAGGTTCTTGCTACCAGTGCTACACAAATTATAGACAGCCAATTAGATTTATCAACATTCGGGCCAAATAATGGTGGCACCACTGTCTGGTTCCTTCAAAAACTTGAAGGCTCTGTTATGATAGAGTATAATGCAACTGCTTTGCCCATAGGCGGAGTAGCGGACTCGGTTTCTGATATAAATTCCTTCTGGATGATGTCTGATTTGAATAATCCGAATGATATTCAGGCAGATAGTGCAGCACGCGGGGGGAGTTTTAGTAATTATTGGAAGTTACCCGGTTATTATGTAGGTAAAGGTGCGGGACGTAATGTGAGAACGACTTTCCAAAAACATGACATGAGCGGTAACGGAACCAGAATTAGTTGGGGTTTATTAGAAGATGACTATTATTTGATTACACCTTCATTTCCTCATAAAATACAATTGGTTTATTGTGACGGCCCCGACAGCAGTCTTATACAATATATATGCGATGATTCTCTTTACTTTGAAAAATGGGATACAGACCCGTGCAGAAGTGGTTGGTTTGCTTTTAGAGGTTGGAATACCCATGTGAGATATGATAATTTTAAAGTATATCGACTAATTTCAAACACGACAACAATCGACAAGTCCGGTAATTGTTTACCCAATCCTTTTAAACTTGGAAACAATTATCCCAATCCTTTTAATCCAACGACATCTATCGAGTTTTTACTGCCCAAAAGAGAACATGTTACATTGGAGGTGTTGAATCTTCAGGGACAAATTGTTACTATTTTAGAATCAGGATTACTGGAGGGCGGAGCGTATACCTATCATTGGAATGGAAGTCATTACCCCAGTGGCGTCTACTTTTCCAGGTTAAAAATTGCTGAATTTTCACAAACACAGACGATGCTCATGGTGCGATAAAAGCGCATTTGAGTTTTCTTATTAATTCACAGGAGATAAAAAAGGACATGGCTAACAAGAATTGCCACAAACTTTCAATCTTTGAGAACACCAAAAAAATAACCAGGGTAACTTGACGTGACTTCTTAACAACTGCCGGTAACCTCTCGGCTGGCCTATGGCTGGCCATGGTGGCGGGCGACTGTCTGATGGGCATGGAGAAAAAGATGCTCTACAAAATCGCCCTGGCGGAATCATCCCTGCGCACAATGATTCTGGGCGGCGAGTTCGACCATCTCGATTTCCCCGAGTTCGCCAGGGCTAACGGCTTCGATGCTGTTGAATACTGGAGCATGGCATTTAAGAGCGCCACGGATATGAAATACCTGAATGAGCTTAAGAGACGGGCCGACGACAACGGGGTCAAAGGGTTGATAATCCTGAGTGGCGACAGGGATGGCCACTTGGACGACCCAGACGATGCCAGGCGGAAAAAGGCAGTTGAGAATCACTACAAATGGGTCCAACCCGCCAAGATACTCGGCTGCTCCTCAATCCGCGGCATGTTCGGTGCTTCCTGCCCACCTTCCGGAGATTACCACGAGCAGACTAAGCTGGCAGTCGACGGTCTCCACAGCCTGGCCGCATTATGCGCTCGCGATCAGATCAACGTCATTGTGGAAAACCACGGCGGCATGTCTGGTAACGCCGTATGGCTGGCTTCCGTCATCAAGAAGGTCAATCTACCCAACTGCGGCACTCTGCCCGACTTCGGCCCGGACTTCAACTTCGACCTGGGCGATGGTAAGCTGTACGACCACTACAAGGGCATTGCCGAGCTGATGCCCTTTGCCAAACACATCAGTGCCAAGAGTGCTGAGTTCGACGCGTCAGGTAACGAGATCTATACGGACTACCGTCGCATGATGAAGATCGTGGTAGACGCCGGCTACCATGGTTACGTAGGTATCGAATTTGATTCTCTTCGACCGCCCAAGTATAAGGGAAAGCCCACAGAGGTTGAAGGCATCAAGCTGACCAAGAAGTTACTGGAAAAGATCCGCGATGAACTGTCCTGAGAATGCCTAGTGCAAATCAAATGAGCGCAGTTTGAAAAACACTATATTTTTAAATAAACGGATGATGCTTTTCGTGTATTAAATGGCATTGTGTATGAAAAAGTCTATAGTTAGGAAGATGGATTTAAGAAATGGGTAAATTCAGGGAATAGCGCTTATAATATGCATGGAAAGATTAAAATAATTTATTTCGAAAAGAAAGAAAAAAAGAAGATTCATTATTGGAGAAAGTTTTCATCGGTAATTGGGTGCTCTGACTTTATACAAAGTGTACGGATAATTCAACTAATTTTTCGGAGGATAATGTGAACATGACATCAGGCAAATTAGCAATCAAAGAAAAAATCGGATACGGACTCGGAGACACGGCGTCCAATCTGTACTGGACGATGTTTACCAACTTTCTACTCTTTTTCTATACTGATGTCTTTGGTATTACTGCAGCAGCAGCCGGAACCATGCTCCTGATTTCGCGGTTTTGGGATTCGATCAATGATCCCATGATGGGTATCATTGCCGATCGAACAAAGAGCAAATGGGGACGATTCCGTCCTTATATGATCTGGATATCCGGGCCATTGGCAATTCTCGGTGTGCTGACTTTTATGACACCTGATTTAAGTCTTACCGGAAAAATCATTTATGCATATGTCACCTATACATTGATCATGATGGCTTATACCGCTATCAATATTCCCTTTGCCGCTCTCATGGGTGTGATGACGCCCAACATTCAGGAACGAACAAGTATTTCTACCTATAAATTTGTGCTGGCTTTTGTGGGTGTATTCATTATTCAGGGAGCCACATTGCCTCTGGTAAAGTTTTTCGGCAAGGGCAATCAGGCGGTTGGATTCCCTGCCACTATGGCTGTATTCGGCGTGATGGCATGTATTTTCTTTTACCTCAGCTTCAGAGCGACCCATGAACGAGTTCAACCTCCCACTGATAAGAGGACACCGCTTAAGAAGGATCTAAATGATTTAATACACAATCGACCCTGGAAATTTTTACTCCTTATGGGTTTTTTCACTCTGGCATCCATTGTCGTTCGAAACGGTACAATTCTGTACTATTTCAAATATTATATCGGCAATGAAATTTTAGCCTCGCTGTTTATGGTTTTGGGTACCGTGGCTGTCATCGTGGGTGTTTGCTTCACTCAATTCTTTACAAAGATGCTTGGCAAAAAGAAATTATATCTGATTGTTATGTCGCTGACGTCCCTATTGACGCTTCTGTATTACTTCATTCCAAAAGATCAAATCATCCTTGTTTTTGCCGCTCATATTCTAATCTCCCTTGTTATGGCGCCGCAGGGTCCGCTGCTTTGGGCCATGTATGCAGATACAGCAGATTACTCTGAATGGAAAAATGGTCGACGTGCCACAGGCCTTATTTTTTCCGCAAGCACGTTTGCCCAAAAATTCGGGGTTGCACTTGGCGGCGGTCTGGCGGGTTATCTTCTGACGGTGTATGGTTTTGTACCCAATGTTGAGCAATCCGAGACAACGCTCAAAGGAATTCGTTTGATGATGAGTTTTTTTCCAACGGTTCTCTTGGTCGTGGCCACGATTGCTGCTGTTTTTTATGAGCTGGATGATAAAACAATGTCAAAGATTGAAAAGGAATTAATCGAGAGAAGAGCAGAAAAAGCAAAAAATCCATGAAATTATAGCGAATCAAAGGAAAGGGAATAAATAAAGGATAAAATAAAATACCATCAAATTTATTAATTTCAGGGGATTTGAAAATGTGGAAATCGAATTGGGAAGAAATACGAAGGCATTTTATTGGCTGGTGGAAACAGGATGATCTAATATTAGGAGCATGGGAAGGACTAAAAACGGATAAATTTATTCATGAAAAAACACAGATGCCCCCCAAAGCTGCAGATAAAGAAAGTTTGTTTAGAGATCCAATTCAACGTGCGCAATTCAATGATTACGAATTTTCAAGACAGGTGTTTCCTGCTGATGTACCTTCAATAACTAATACCGATATAGGCCCCGGAACCCTTGCTCTGTTTTTAGGCTGCGAACCTCTATTTGACGAAAATACAGTATGGTACAAACCTGTTTTTCATGACTGTGTAGAACCGGAAAAACTGCCGCCGTTAAAATTTAATCCGGAAAGTAAATGGTGGAAAATAGTGGAAGCCACATTAAAGGAAAGCAAAAAACTCGCGGAAGACAAATATTTTGTTGGATGCCCCGACCTTATAGAAAATATTGATATTCTGGCATCGTTAAGAGATTCCCAAACAATGATGTTTGATACGATAGAACGTCCGGAATGGGTTGAACAGAAAATGAAGGAGATTAATGTTGCCTGGCTAGAAGCTTACCAGAGAATATACGATATCATAAAAACCGAAGACGGCAGTTCCGCTTTCTGGGCTTATGAATTATGGGGCCCCGGCAAGGTAGGCAAACTGCAGAGTGATGCTTCTGCCATGATCTCGTCGGATATGTTTAAACAGTTTGTAAAACCGTTCATTAAAGAACAGTGTGACTTTCTTGATTATTCGCTCTATCATCTTGACGGGACCCAGGCTATTATCCATCTTGATGATCTTTTATCAATAGACTCTTTGGATGCGATTGAATGGACCGCTCAGCCCGGATTAGGTGGGGGTGGAGATCCTTGTTGGCATGATATGTATAAAAAAATTCTTGCATCTGGTAAATCTTTGCAGATCTGGGAGATTGATATAGAAGATATTATTCCGCTGCTGGATGAAATAGGCGGTAAGGGAGTATACCTGCTGGCCAATTTTAAAAATGAAAAAGAAGCAGAAGAAATTAATAAAAAGGTTGAAAGTTACAGATAGTGTTTGTATCACGGTTTGATTGCCTATACATTCCAATCCCTGGGCACTCGCTGACAGATTCAATCCATCTTCGACTGTTGTAGGCACTTTTAGGGTATTCTTCGTTAGCGCTTATTGTACAACTTCTGTAAGCGATTCGTTTCTATAAAAATGTAAAGCGGCCAAGATATGTTATCGAACAGGATTCATGTTTTCTTCATTTTGAGGCAAACCAGTCAATCTATTGTATTACCCGAAAACGAGAATGAGAAAATATAACGGATATTTCACTCCCAAATAGGGAGTGCAGGTATTAGGGGGATTTTTCAAAGAAAAGGGCACGGTATGACTGTGGCCTTTTTGTGAATCTGTGCACAAGTTTGTTGTTAAAATCAAATAAGGATCTTGAATATTTATGATTTTTATTTGATTTTGAGAATTTTATTCTTGACAATTATCTGAAAATTTTGTATAGTTAATTCAATGAATGAACAAACCTTACAAGCAAACAATCAAGCCTCTTTAGATCTCAAAGAGAACAGTCATTATCGTGTGCTGCAGGCGCTTCGTCTGAATAAAGAACTATCGGGAGCACAGCTGGCCAGAGAAACAGGATATAGTGCATCGACTATGGTGTATATCCTGCGGGCGTTGAAGAATAAAAATCTGATTCTGACGAGCGGAGTAGGACTCTCAACGGGTGTAGGAGGAAAACCGCCGACTCTGTGGCAGCTAAATCCAGATTATGGCTATGTTATCGGGATGGAAATAACGCATTATCATCTGCTCTCTCTGGTCATGGATTTCTCAGGTCATCAGTTGGACCATTCTGTTCAGGAAATCGATACGAACCATCATCCTGTTAATTGGGATGAGATAATTGAAAAACAGGCGGATCGACAAATCATTGCTCTTGGTAAAGATCCCAGCGCGTGTTTGGGGTTGGGTATTGCAATTACAGGGATCATAAATAGTGAAAAAGGAGTTGTTCATTATTCAAGACAGCTCCAACTGTCTTCTTATCCCCTCAAGCATTTACTTGAATCCAGAATCAAACTGCCTGTAATCATACTCAATGACTGCAACGCTGGAGCTCTGGCGATGAAATGGTTCCCGCGATCTGATAACAGCTGTTCGACCATTGTTTACTTCAATATCAATGAAGAAACGCCTGAATATGGCGCCGGATTGATTTTGCAAAATCAACTCTATGAAGGACGGTCCGGCAGTGCGGGAGATTTAACCTCTCCTTTAATGGATCGGAATGCGTTGATCAAGCAAGCCATTGAAGCGGGATATTCGGAAATCATGCATCATCCTGTGTTTACTGAAGCGAAATATATTTCATTTCAGGCTTTGGGTTCGGCCGTCCAGAATGGAGATGAAGCAGCTACATTTATTTTTAACCATTTCATCACGTCTCTTGCAGAAGAAATCGTTCGTATTATCGCATTTATTGATCCCGATTGTATTGTTCTGGGCGGTGATATTCCCGATCTTGAATTACCGTTGGAATCATGGCTGGTTTCCGAGATCAAAGAGATTGTCAATACACGTTTTTCATACGGATTGGAATTGCCACATGTGCAGTATTCACCCCATGGCCGATATTCTGGTGCTATGGGGGGCACATCGACTATTTTTAATGAATTATTTAATCCCAATCAAACAGATAGGTAAATTTAATGCACTCTTTTGATAGGTGAACCTTTGTAAAAACAGCTATGTCAGCGATTTCGCTACGTCACCGTAATCGTGGACTGAGGAATCTATCATGATGATTTATTTTAGTTTTTATATCAATTGTTCAGATACCTGAATTCAAGGAGTAAGTGCAACACTTGAGAATAACCTGATTATATTATGAATATGCCTGTGCCCAATCCCATCTTTCAGCAAGAGTTTCAGTTTAACAATACCTTGCCATTCCAGGTTCGTCAGGTTGCCTGCATTGAACCATCAAATCAGCAGAAACGGGGATTGAATATCCCTTTTCTTATGATTATTTTTATGCCAAGATGATGTGATATCCAATATGGATGGAGGATTCATACGTGACATTTTATGGATTATGTCGAATTCTTCAAAGTCATGGACCGGATCTCAAAAGACCGGGACAAGTTGAAAATGGCTGAGCAAATGGCTGAACGGACTGATAA
Organism: Candidatus Zhuqueibacterota bacterium; assembly: GCA_013202295.1. Lineage (GTDB taxonomy): Bacteria > Zhuqueibacterota > QNDG01 > QNDG01 > JABMRT01 > JABMRT01. The sequence continues at coordinate 26,486 of JABMRT010000246.1, read as the reverse complement.
ATCAGGCAAATTTTTAAAAATTAACGCAATTTGGACTCTAATCTTGATATTTATAAATAATCCAGGTTAGATTATATTTTTCCGTAAGTGTTTCTTATCTCTTGTAAAGATGAAACCAAAAGGACTATCAAAAACATCTGGCTGTTTTAGAAAACTTTGTAAACGAATAGAAACCATATTCTCGCAATTATGTGACCAGGTTATGATCAAACGTAATTATGCACAACGGTTTAGTTATATGAATACAAATTCAAACGGAGACCGAAAATGAAAAAACGGATATCTCTGATCGCACTATCCTGCTTGCTGAGCTCACTCATTATGGCACAGGATGAAAATCAGGTGCCAGTGCGCACTAAAATTGAAAATGGTGTCGTTGAGGGCTTTCATGACGCAAAGACAGATCTTTATATGTATTTGGGAATTCCTTTCGCCAAGCCGCCGGTGGGCGAACTCAGATGGAAAGCCCCACAACCTGTCGATAATTGGGACGGCATACTTGAAACAAAGAAATTCAGGTTAAGGCCGGTTCAGATTGACATCTGGGGTGAAATGAATTCCAGATCGGATGATATGGACGAAGATTGTCTCTACTTAAATGTATGGACACCTGCTCAAAAAGGCAAAGAAAAGCTTCCTGTGCTGGTATATATTTACGGCGGCGGATTTGTGTGCGGAGATGGCGCTGAACCGCGATACGACGGCGCAAGCATGGCACAAAAGGGCATGGTCACATTAACCATGAATTACCGGCTTAACGTTTTTGGTTTTTTTGCTCATCCGGAGCTCAGTGCCGAAGCGTCGTACAAGGCTTCAGGCAATTATGGCCTGCTTGACCAGGCTGCCGCGTTAAAATGGGTGCAGAAGAATATTGCTGCATTTGGCGGCGATCCTGAAAAAGTCACGATTGCCGGTGAATCCGCCGGATCCATTTCGGTCAGCGCACACATGGCATCTCCCCTTTCCAGGGATTTGATCGCAGGTGCAATCGGAGAAAGTGGCGCAACGATCTATTCGACGGAGGATCTGTTCTTTTTGGAGGACGCCGAAAAGGAAGGGGTTGAATTCGCGAAAAAGTATGGCTATTCAACCCTTAAGGAATTACGGGCACTAAGCACAGAAGAGCTGCTCGACATTTATGTCCAATCCGGGCGATTTGGATTTCCAATATGCATCGACGGATATTTCTTTCCAAAAACGCTTGTGGAAATCTTTAAGGCGGGTGAGCAGGCCAAGATCCCTTTGCTTTTAGGCTGGAACTCTGCTGAAATAGATGGCCTTGATTTTACCAAGGGTCCATTCATAAAAGAAGTTTATATCAATAAAGTGAAAGAAATTTATCCTGAAAATTTCGAGGCAGTCTTGAAGTTCTATCCATATGGATCTGAAAGAGAGATCGAGCTTTCAGCAACAGCTCTTGCATCCGACCGGTTTATGGGGTACAGCACATGGAAATGGTTTGACCTTCACAGAAAGAACAGTTCGCAACCGGTTTATCGATACCTGTTTGATAGACCAAAACCTCCATTAAAGGACAGAACACTCACATCCGGTCTTGCCGGTGGAACCAAGAAAAAAGATGAAAATACCTCTCCACCACGTAAGCCTGTGGGCGCAGCCCATGCCCATGAAATTGAATATTGTATGGGTAACCTGTATCTGGCTCCGGAGTTTGCATGGGAAGAAGAAGATTATATCGTTTCGAAAACCATGCAGGGCTATTTTTCCAATTTCATCTTAAAGGGCAATCCGAACGGAGTAAATCTTCCTGAATGGCCGGCTGCTGAAGTAGATGATGCGACACCCCCTGTGATGCTCCTCAACGTGGAATCAAAGACCATTGACGCTAAAAACGATGACCGCTATCTGTTTTGGGATAGAATCTATGGGCATGATTGAAATTTACCGAGGGATTCAAGATTTCCATTAAGGGCTGAATGATACTGGTGCATAGCAAGGATCAACAGAATTCATAAATATAGAACCTGTGCATAAGTTCTTGGACCAATATATTTGATTTTAAATTTTACTCTACTTTACTTTGTAAAAATTGCTCAACTCAATACTTTTTTACACTTATATCTTAATAAAGGAGGGAAAAAAGAAGTACAGATTAGGATTCAACAGGAGAAAGTTAAAACTTTATTGATGGAGGAGAAAATGAGGTTCAGAACACTACTACTTATCATGGCTTTACTCTCAAGCACAAGCTTGTATGCTCAATTGCCGGGTGATAGCTTTCCGGATGAAAACAGCGGCCTCATCGCAGATTTCAGTGATACGTACACCTGGACAGTTTTTGATTGTGCAGATGCCGCAACTTTTGAAATCGTAGATAATCCGGATGGGGACACCTATCAAGTGGGTAAAGTGATTACAACTGACTGTACCTGGGAGGGCGTTATTCTCGAAGATCAACAAGAACCATTTGATTTTTCGGTGCACACTTTGATAAAAGTTCAGGTCTATTCACCTGAAGTTGGAAGAACAGTCGCTGTAAAAATTCAACCTTTCGGCACTCCCAATCCATTTTTCACAGTAGAGGCTCAGACAACCGTTGCGAATGCATGGGAAACATTGATTTTCGATTTTGCAGATGCTCAAGACGATCCCAACATAGGCACTTTTGATCAAATTGCTCTTTTTCCTGATTATGGGGAAGTAAACGTCGGTGAATCCTGGTATTTTACAAATGTCCAGCATGGCAAACCACCGATTTCTATTGATGAGAATAATGGCGTACTCTATGATTTTGATGAGTATACGAATTTTTTCTATTTCTGGGGCGAGGATGCATCGGATTTTGCTGTTATTGACAATCCGTATCCGTCTGGCATAAATACCAGTGAAAAGGTTGGCTGGTTTATAACTTCTTCTGATTGCAGCTGGGAAGGATTCGGAACGTGTAATAAATACGAGTATTTCGATTTTGATAGAAGATGGGTTTTTAAAGTGTTGGTATATGCTCCGGATATCGATCGCCAAGTCACAATTAAATTAGAAAAATGGGAAGATAATCATGACAATCCCACCAAGGTTAACGCCTATACAACCGTAGCCGAAGAATGGGAAGAGCTGACCTTTGATGTGTTTGAAGGCACTGTGGCCGATCCCGATCCGCAATTTTATGACAGGTTTGTGATTCAGCCGGACTATCAAGCAGCGGATGGTGATGATGAGTGGCTTATTGATAACGTGAGATTGGTCGATCCTGATGAAGATACAAGTGTGGAAAGCCCAATTCAAGTGAATGATTACAAGCTGGCTGCATCGAACTATCCGAATCCATTCAACCCGACCACGACTATCTCTTATACGCTCCCGGTTGCATCTGATGTCCAGCTGACTGTGTACGACATTCTGGGAAATGAAGTGATGTCATTAGTGAATGAGAATAAGAATGCGGGTGTTCACCATGTCACATTTGATGGCATGAAGGTTTCAAGCGGTATCTATTTCTATCGGTTGGAAGCGGGACACAACGTTCAGACGCATAAGATGATGCTTCTAAAATAATTCTGTTTTAGGTTAATTTGAGTTTGACAGACCTGGTGAATTTTGCCGGGTCTGTCTTTTATCTATTCCTTCATGACCCTAAATTAAGGATGGATATCACCATGAGAAAAAATGTAATTATCTCAATACTCCTCATTATTATAAGCCATATTGGCTTCACACAGCAAAATCAAGACTTTAATCTCTTCCAGATTGAAAACAACCGAATTAAATTGACGGTTGAATGTCAAAAAGGCATGTTGTATTCTGAAAAGATTAGTTTCTCTGATAATAATTTTAATGAAATGATAAAAACGGATGGTGATTTCGCTTTCGAAATCGTTTGGACGGATTGGATGTCGCCTGGAATGGATAATAATGCTGAAAATCCTGTAACCCTCTCAAAAAAAGATTTTAAGTTTGTAAACTATTTTGAAAATAATCTTCCTGACGGAATAAAACAAGTTGAGGCTTTTTATAAAGGTAGAAATCAACATTTACAACTGTCAATGACTTACCTTATTGAACCTGACAATTATTATGTGAAGCGAAAAATAGCAATTAGAGATACTCTGTTTCAAAAACATTTTTTACATCAGATTAGACCATTAGATGCCCGTCTGAACCCTCCTGAAGAGCTTAAGATTATTAAGGAAGGTGGGTTTGGTCAGCCCGTAGCTTTTCAATTCAAAAACAGAGGTGTCTTTTACGGACTCGAATACCCTGCGTCCACCAATACAATTAAATTAAACAATGAAAACTCGTATCAACTGACTTGTGCTAAATATGTCGGAAAAAAAATATCCAGCGATTGGATTGAAAGTGATTGGGTTGTATTGGGTTTCACTCCTGACACGTATGTTAAAAAATGGTTTATGGATTATGTCGATGATTTAAAAGTTGCTCCCAATACACCTTATACACTTTACAATACCTGGTATGACTTAAGAAGTGAAAATTATCCGGTAGGCGGATATACCAAGTGGCTTCAAGAAGAAAATTATATGAATAAAAGGAATGTTTTACGGCTGTACCAATCAATTAGAAAAAACTTTATTGATAAATATGATGTCCCGTTAAATGCATTTGTGCTGGATGATGGTTGGGATGTGTATGCCAGCAATTGGCAATTGAATAAAACAGCATTCCCGGACGGGATGTCACCCATTGTGGATGAGTTTAAACAAGGAAACACCCAGCTTGGTATGTGGTTTGGCCCTACGGGCGGTTATTCAGCTCGTATGAAAAGAATTAATTGGTATAGAGAGAATGGATATGAGGTGGTTGGAGAAGAAAAACAGTGGGGAGGAGCTCAACTGTGCCTTGCAGGAAAAAACTATAGTAAACTCTTTAAGAAACGTACGCTTGAATTTGTTAAACAAGGTGTGGCATTCTACAAATGGGACGGAATACAGTTTTCTTGTAGTGAAGCGTATCATGGGCACCCTATTGGATTGTATTCACAAATAGCAGTTCTGGATACATTAATTTCCACGATTAATGCCATTCATCAAGTGAATCCGAATGTTTATCATAGCATCACCTCGGGAACCTGGTTGAGCCCCTGGTGGCTAAAATATGCCAATCAGATTTGGATGCAGGGGCAAGATTACGGATATGCAGATGTGCCCTCATACAACCAAAGAGATGCCGCCATTACCTACCGGGATTTAACCTTGTACGATGATTTCCACAAGAAAAAATTCTGGTTCCCTATCAGCAACATGATGACCCATGGCCTTATCAAGGGAAAAATAGAAGTGCCGTATTTGGGAGAATCACTCGATAAATTTGCGGACAATGCTATTCTATACTTCGCCCGTGGCGTTTCCATGTATGAATTGTATACCAGTCCTGATAATATGAATGACGCACAATGGCAGGTAATTGCCCATTCATTAAAATGGGCAAAAGATAATTTTTCCGTGCTTATGAACACCGAGATGGTAGGGGGAGATCCGGGAAAGAAACAAACTTATGGCTTTTTGCATTTAAAAGAAAACAAAGGAATTGTGGCTGCTCGTAATCCATACATTGAAAATCAAAAATTGGAAATAGAACTCTCTCCTGAGTTTGGTTTGGATGACGATGCGAAAAATTTAGTACTCGAAAAAGTCTATCCATACCGGTGGGTATCTCCTGAAATTTATAAATCCGGAGATAAAATATCTCTCCCATTAGACGGATATGAAACTGCCATTTATGAAATTTATCCGATAGAAGAGAGTCAGGAACCTTTCATTGCGGGGGTCCCTTTTGATTCTCAATTGGATGATCAGGGCAATTGGATCATACGCTATTACAAAACCAAAGAAGCTCCCAAGTTACTTAATAAAAAGATTGTTAAGAAAATCAATTATCAGGGCAACAAAATAACATCAGATAATTTACCGGTTCCGCCAAGAAAAGAGAATGAGATAATAACTAATTTTTCTGCTGTTAGAAAAGATTCGAAAATAGAAATTGATTTTGAAATGGGTCACCAACCGGAAAATGCAACGATTGGCTTCCTTTTAAAATCCAGAGATCGACAAAAGGCTCAGTTACCCATGATAGAGTTTATACTTGATGGAGAATTAATACAGCCAAAATTCAATGGGTCGCCTGTGGATGAAAAATTTAATATGTCTCATCAGAAGTCGGGATGGTATACCATTCAGACAGAATTAAGGAAGCATCACCTGGTCCTTGATATGAAAAATAAGTGGAGTGGGGATATAGATATTTGGTCGATAGATTATCAATTCAATCCCTGTATTACACTAAAAATTGAGACAAACAATAAATGCGAGCATCGCATATTTCCACCTCATATTGCAAAAAAAGGGAGTTTTAAAGAAAATATAAAACTGGGTGCAATAAATGTTGATTGAAATCGATGGCTCGGAATGAATGATGACAATTTTAGTTTGATCGTCAAAAACAGAAATTTATTAATGATGAAACGGCTAACAGAATGTTACGAAGAACAGTTCGTAAAAAAAACAAAATCCCGGAAATAATATAACGATCATAATCATAAAAATATTACAAACGCAGCAAAAGATAAATGAAAGCATTCCGTGATCGAACGGATCTTTTTCAAGCAATGGTTGCAAATTCTAAATGTGACTTCACCCGACGGAGGGGCTCTATTTTTCAAGTAGTTTTGATGTGTTTTTAATCTGTGTAAATACACATTCTGTCCGTTTCCGGTGAGCACATGGGTTCAACAAATCTAAAATGGGTTTCAATTATGAGAAAAATTCTCTTCATTTTGCTAAGTATTTTCCTTTTTGGATGTATAAAAGCCGAAAATCAGATTAAATACGGATCCAATCAAAATGCGGGTTATTATGCTGATATAAATGATGTGAAAATATATTATGAAATTTACGGCCAAGGTGAGCCAATACTTCTTCTTCATGGTGGCTATGGTAATATTTCTTCTCAATCATTACTAATTGAGTACTTATCAAAAAAATATCAGATCATTGCTGTAGATACCAGAGGACATGGGAGATCTACACTAAACGATGAAGAGATGACATATCCCATACTTGCTAATGACATGGTAATGTTATTTGAAAAACTCAATATTGGCCCTGTCACTGTTCTCGGGCATAGCGATGGGGGTATTATTGGTTTTATATTGGCGGCGAAGTATCCTGAGAAAGTAAAGAGTTTAATTACTATTGGTTCTAATTTTCGTCGTGATGGACGAGGTGGCATGTCCCCGGAAAGTAATAGATGGATAAGTACAATAACGCCGGATACAGTGCGTTCATGGGGCAATACTGAAAACCAATATAATGAATTAAATCCAGAAGCTGATTGGAATCGATTTGTATATAAAGTGAAAGAACTATGGCAAAGTGAAACCGAATTAGATGAAATAGACCTTCAAAATATCCAATGCCCTGTTTTGTTGACGCATGGAGATAAAGATTCTACTGTTAAACTGGAAGATATCATTTACATGTCTGAGCTTATTAAAAAAGCTGATGTATATATTGCTCCCAACGGGAAGCACGCGCATCATATAGAACAACCCGTTGCTTTTCAAACTATAGTAATGCGTTTTTTAGAAAAGGTTTACAGTGAGTGAGTTAATTAAATATTGACACTTTTAGACAATTTCATATATTGTAAATGAATTACATTTTGAGGCTGACTGATAAATGGCTCAACTGGATTTTAAAAGCGCTTTTTTCAAGAAATTTCTTTTATGGAATTGTTTTTTGTTAGACTCTATTTACCATTCCCAACATAGGAGAAAGATAGATAATGAAAAAGATAATGCTATACATCATTGCGGTCTTGGCATTTACAGTTATTAGTAATGCTGAGACAAATTATTATGTAAGTCCATCAGGGGATAACAATAATTCAGGACTTTCACTTGGCCAGGCATATAAAACTATACAAAAAGCAGCAAATGTGTTACAAGCGGGGGATACCGTTTTTATAAAATCAGGTATCTATAACGAATACGTTATTCCGGCAAATTCCGGAGATGCAAGTAATTACATTACATATACAGCATATTCTGGTGACACGTCAATAATTGATGGTTCAGGATTTTCTTATTTAGAATATTCTGACCGTGGGGTGTTTGATATAAAAGACAAACACTATATCAATATAATTGGATTGACTATTCGAAATTCCAGCGAGGGCGGAGGAATAATGTGCCGTTATGGCTCATCTCACATCAATATAGAAAATAACCATATTTCCAATTGTGGGGCAACGGGTATCGGGGTAGGATATTCTCGTGGGGAGGGTGTCCCTTTGGCAACAAACGTTACTGCTAAAGGAAATTTTCTTGATAGTTGTTCCCTGATTCATCGCGAATCAATTTCATTTCGAAGTGTAGATACATTTGCAATTTTTAACAATACAGTTCAAAATACTCCGAAGGAGGCCATTGATGCCAAAAGTGGATGCGCAAACGGACAAATTTATAATAATTTTGTTTCGAATGCGGGTGCGGTAGGAATATATATCGATGCAGGGTATACAGATCCTCTATACGCATCATCTCACAATATTCATGTATATCAAAACACTGTCGTAAACAGTAAAATATCTTATGCAGTGGCTTCAGAGCGTTCATGCTTAGGAGAAGATATCTGGTTTTACAATAATATTGCTTATGATTCTTCACCCCCATTTTCAACAGAAGATGGAATAATGGCAGCAAATTTTGGAGAAAGCGGCCCTTTAGAAAATATTTATATTATTAATAACACCATTTATGGTAAAGGACACCGAGGAATCTATATCAATAATTTAAATGTAAGAGATATTTTTATTCGCAATAATATTTGCAGTCAAAATCATATTTCTCAAATTGATGTTAAATCATCGTTAATAGATAGTGTTACGCTTGAGTATAATTTAATTTACGGTTCGAATGTTGATTATGGAGACTTTCCCGTTATTGGAAATCCCGGTTTTATTAGTGCCAGCTCTGGAGATTTCCATTTAACAGCAGGTTCACCGGCTATTGACAATGGTACTTCAGTAGATGCACCCATTATTGACTTTGATGGAGTAATTAGACCGAGTGGTGATGAATATGACATAGGAGCTTATGAATATCTAAATACAACATCAATAAATGATAAAGATAAGATTGATGATTTCCGGAATCCCGCTGCTTTTCAATTGACGCAGAATTATCCCAATCCGTTCAACTCATCAACAACTATTTCCTACCATATGGCAAAAGCAGGACATATTAAAATTACTATTTTAAATATGCTTGGACAGGAGATGGCGACACTCGTGAACGGGCACAGAGTTTTCGGCGCTTATAACATCCACTGGTCTGGCGTAAATATGCCGAGCGGTATCTATTTTTGCCGCATGCAGGCAGAGGATGCTGCGACAGGACAACGTTTTAGTGAGAGTCGTAAGCTTTTACTGCAAAAATAGATTTTGAAGATGTCAATTATTATCAGCCTATCCCAAGTTTAAAAGCATCGGGACATGTTGTATTTATTCAGGCCAGTCCTTTAGTAGAATTGTTTTTTAAACATGTCTTTTCGTACAGTTTTTAAACCAGTTAGTCTGGCCGTTGGATTAAGAAGAATATGGAGGATAGATAGAAATGAGAAAAACAGGGTCTCGTATCTTAGCTTGCTCCTTTATCACCGCAGTGGTTATGTTGCACACCACTGCCTGGGCCCAGTCTCTGAGGGAACCGGATGCTCCTGTTAAAAAGATAATCCCTCATAATGCAGCTTCAATTATCTTGAACGCATCAGTTGCCTCTGTTGACCGCCGCTATGAAAGAGATACCTTTCCAGACCTGCAGGAGACTAAAAATTGCTCATTCACCGCTTGGCGTGGTGAGCGGGTTCATGGTCAATTTGTCATATGGACAGGAACCGGCCTTAAAGATGTGACGCTGTCGACTACCGATCTAATGAGCACTTCCGGAGCCATGATCTCTGCCAAGTGTGTCGTTCCCTTCTACGTTCGTTACACTCTGGGAAAAGAACAATTGCAAGGAGACATCCTTGAACCAGCAAAGCCCATCGACATACCGGCCGCATCAACACGGCCGATATGGTTGAGCATCAACGTTCCTGTGGATGCGGTCCCTGGCACTTACTCAGGACAGCTTCAAGTTAAAGATGCTTCCGATCATTCTGTTCATTTCAATCTGAAAGTTGAAGTGCTGTCACAGGTGCTTCCAGGGCCCAAAGACTGGACTTTTCATTTGGATCTATGGCAGCACCCATGGGCCATCGCCCGTATTCATGGCCTCAAACCTTGGTCACCCGACCATTGGGCCAAGCTCAAAGATGTACTGACCCTTGTCGCAAATGCCGGACAGAAGTGCCTGACAACAACTATTGTCGATCGTCCCTGGGGCCAGCAAACCTATGATGCCTTCGATACAATGGTCAGGCCTACCAGAAGGACTGACGGGACTTGGACCTATGACTATTCGCTTTTCGATAAATATGTTGAATTTGGTTTCAAATGCGGAATTAGCCAACAAATCAATTGCTATTCTATGGTTCCCTTTGGAAATAATCTCTATTACCAGGACGAAGCGTCTGGGGAATACAAGAAAATCACCGCAAAGCCGGGAACGGCAGTTTATGACGACTACTGGAGCCCATTTCTAAAAGACTTCACTACGCACCTGAAGAAAAAGGGATGGTTTGATATAACCACTATCGCCATGGATGAACGACATCTCGAAGACATGAACAGCATGATTGCCTTAATCGACAGTGTCAGTCCGGATTTTAAAATAACCTTGGCCGCCAATAAGAACCTTACTTCTATTATCGACCGAGTGCATGATTATTGCTTCTTCAGTGGATTCAAGCCCGATACGGTTCTCAACCTTAAGCGCGCTGAACAGGGAAAGCAAACCACAACCTATGTATGCTGCGTACCTAAACGCCCAAACACTTTCACTTTCAGTCTTCCAGCTGAAAGCACCTGGCTGGGTTGGTATGCAGCATCCAAACGATACACAGGTTTACTGCGATGGGCTCTATGCAGTTACACAGAGGATCCCTTAAGGACGACTGATTATCCGCGCAGAAGCTGGCCGACAGGCGATTGCTTTTTAATCTACCCTGGACCACGTAGCTCCATTCGTTTTGAACGTCTGCGTGAAGGCATCCAGGATTACGAAAAAATCCGGGTGCTTCGTGAAACATTCGAAAAACAGGGAGAATACGGCAAGGCACACCTGGCTTCTCTAAACGCGATTTTACAAACAATAAAAAATTCAGATCACACCAAGGTAGTGAACAACGCCAAGACGGCACTCACAGAACTTGCACGAAAGATCACAATTCAGGAAATCGAACAAGAGAATCCACCTGAAAAAAAATAGCCAAGCCATTTTTTACAGATGATTCAAAAATCATTCGACAAAAGGAAATTAAATGAATCGTCGACAATTTATGTTGAATATGACCGCGGCAAATTTAGCGTTTGCTCTGCCAATATCGTTAATGTCCGAAAAAGGTTCCAGTCGCAGCCCCAATATCATCCTTATGATGGCCGACGATCTCGGCTGGAAGGAACTCGGATGCTATGGGCAGGAGAAGATCAAAACACCTCACATTGACCGACTCGCTAGAGAGGGTATGAGATTTACGCAATACTATTCTGGCTCGGCCGTATGTGCGTCCTCGCGCTGCAATCTGATGACCAGTAAGCAAAGCGTTAGCAGTGGATTGTTAACGCTCACCACTAAATTCTAATTTTGAAAGTTAGGTCTTAAATTGTATAATTGGAAAGTAACTTTTTGCTTACAGCTACTGAAACACGCCGGTTATCAGAATAAAATTTTAGAGGGCAGTTGTTTCTTCATATAAGAATTACCATACTGTGAGTATTCAAGCTCCAGGAACAGGAAAAAAGGACAATGAACATTATTACAATGAACACTATTGCTAAAAGATTCTGTTATGTATGGGGCTATGCCATCTTGTTTCTTCTTCCATGTCTGATGGCGGAAGAAAAGGGGAACCCTCCCTCTAATACCAGAAATACCGTGTTGAAGAGGATTCCATTCAAAGCCAGTCAGGGAGTTGCAGTCGATGAAAAGTACTTCTACGCGATCAACAACATCAGGATTACCAAATGTGACAAGGAAAACGGTAAAGTGATTGCAACATGGCAAGCAGACAGGGAGAACTCTGCATATAAGCACTTCAAACACATGAACAGCGGCACCGTAGTTGAGGGGAGGCTGTATTGTGCCCATTCACGGTATGGCATTGATCCAAACGACAACACAGTTGAAATTTGGACTGTAGAAAAAGAAGCATTGAAGCACGAAAAAACCATTCAAATGCCAAGGAAGTATGGATCTTTGACGTGGATTGACAGGCATCGTGATTGCTCTTGGTGGATGTGCTATGCCGTCTATGGCAAGAATAGAAACAAGGATACCAGACTTGTCAAGTACCAATACAAGAAAAAAAAGTTTGTCGAAGTCGAGAGTTGGGTGTTTCCCAAAGAAGTAGTAGCCCACTGGGGACAGATGAGCTGTTCAGGAGGATCATGGGGATCCGATGGTTATCTTTATACCACTGGTCACGACCATGCAAAAGCCTATGTTTTAGAGATTGATAAGATAGATAAACTAATATATGTACGAACTGAAAATGATGTTGGTTTTTACGGACAAGCCATTGCGTGGGATCGATTTTCAGAAAAACCTATACTTTGGGGGATTATAAAAAATAAATACATTACACTTACACTAATTCCTGATAAAGTAAAAACACACTGATAACCAGGCATTCCAGACGACGTATACAGAGCTTCTGAATGCTAATGTTAGCTGTAATAAGGAATTCAAATGGCAGATAAAATGATCGGAATTGTTGGTGGCGTGGGAAGCTATGCTGAAATAGATTTGATTAAAAATTTATGACTTGGTTGATGCCACAAGTGATCAAAGGCGTTCAACAATAGGAGATTAAATGAATCGCAGACAATTTATGTTGAATATAACCGCTGCAAATGTAGCGTTTTCTCTGCCAACATTGCTAATGGCTGAAAAAGGTCGTAGTCGCAGCCCCAATATCATCCTTATTATGGCCGACGACCTCGGCTGGAAGGAACTCGGATGCTATGGGCAGGAGAAGATCAAAACACCCCACATTAACCGACTCGCTCTGGAGGGAATGAGATTCACGCAATACTATGCTGGCTCAGCTGTGTGTGCGCCCTCGCGCTGCAACCTGATGACCGGTAAACATGGCGGGCATGCATTTATTCGTGCCAACGTCGAAATAGAAAATCCGGCCAAAGGGATATTCGGTGGACAGGCTCCGTTGCAAAAGGATACGCCGGGAATTGCCAAAACGCTCAAAACCCATGGATATACGACAGGTTGCTTCGGGAAGTGGGGACTCGGAGCTGTAGGCTCAAGCGGCGATCCGTTGGAGCAGGGGTTCGACCGATTCTACGGGTACAATTGCCAACGGCATGCACATAATCTTTACCCTAATTACCTTGTGAGTGATAAAAAGAATGTGAAACTCGAAGGGAATACACGAGGGATCACGGGACAGACATACGCTCCTCAGCGCATAGCCGACGAGATGCTCACATTTGTGCGGAAAAACAAGAACAATCCTTTCTTCGTGTATTACCCGACAGTTCTGCCACACCTTGCTCTACAGGCGCCAGAAGAAGATATTGCAGCTTACAGAGGCAAGTGGGACGAAAAACCTTACGATGGAGAAGGCGAAGTTTCCTATCTTCCGCATCCGACACCAAAGTCTTGCTATGCAGCAATGATCACTTTCATGGATAGACAAGTTGGCCGCCTGATGGAATTACTCAAGGAATTGGAAATTGACGATAATACGGTTGTTCTGTTCATTTCCGATAACGGTACCACATTCCTGAAGAGGCAGGTGGACTATTCTTTCTTCGAGAGCGTTGGTCCTTTACGTGGTCTAAAGGGATCCCTGTACGAGGGTGGAATCCGTGTGCCACTTGTTGTTCGCTGGCCGGGACGGATTCCTGCCGGTACAATTTCGGATCATCTTTCGGCCCACTACGACATGCCGGCAACGCTGGCGGAACTAGCAGGCACATCATTTGAACAGAAAACAGATGGAATCAGTATGCTCCCAGTACTCTTAGGGAGACAGGATGAGCAGAAGAAACACGATTTCCTGATTTGGGATTTTGCCGGATATGGCGGGCAAATCGCTGTTCGCATGGGGAAATGGAAAGGGATAAAGAAGGGACTTAATGAGAACCTTAATGCGCCTCTTGAGTTATACAACCTGGAAGAGGACATCGGTGAGAACAACAATGTGGTTAAAGAACATCCGGACATCGCAAATAAAATAGAAAATATAATGCTCCGGGAACGAACTACCCCGGCAATTAAGACGTTTCGTTTTGGAAAATATCAGGATAATGACGATCAAAAGAATTCACCTGACAAGAAATAGCTGCGCCATTGTTCTTGCAGATGATTCAGGTTGTTATACAAAAAAAGAAAACGATTATGAAACAGGTGACTATTGGTAATAAAGCTTTTTCAAAATTAATTTGTGGGACAAATGCAATTTATGCAAGATCTCATTTTAGCAATGCACGAGATAGTGAGTATAAAACTCGTTTTACAGACGATTATATTGAAGAAACTGTTAACTACTGTATCGATAATGGTATTAATACTATTGAAACATCAGCCAATGAACGAATATGGGATATTGTTGGAAAAATTCGTAAAAACAGAGATTTGTTAGCTATAGGTTCCACAAGAATTGATGAGACATCTCAAATGAGAAGTCATCAAGTAAAATTAAAATATTTAATAGATAATAAATCTGATGTCTGTGTAATACATGCTCAATTTGTGGAGAGACCTTCTTCTGTTAATGAAATTAATGGACTTGAAAGACTAATTGATAAAATAAGAGAAGCTAATTTGATTGTTGGAGTAGCTGCTCATAAAATTGCTATAGTTGAACTTTGCGAAAAGAAGTATGATGTTGATACATATTTGTTTCCATTGAATTCTACGGGGTTTGTTTGTCCTGGCTATAAAGGCAACGAATCAGTTAGTGATCGAATCGCTACTGTAAAAGGTATTGAAAAACCGTTCATACTAATGAAAACATTGGCGGCTGGTCGCATTCCGCCAGAAGAAGGCTTATCTTTCGCTTTGGAAAATTCAAAAGAATCGGATATTATCACATTAGGCATCGGCTCTATTGAAGAAGCAAGAGAAGCGATAGATATTGTAAACAAATATGAGAATGTATAACAGATGAAAAGCGAACGATTATCATTCTCGAGTCATTGCGTAATAAAGGATATTTTAAAAGGATAAACAAGTTTTGCCCGGCAGCAAAGATCATTGATTCACATTTGTCAGTTGATGATTCAAAGGAGACACACATGAAAATCCGTACCATTACCTCATTAATTGTAATAATCATGATCTCATCGCTATTCACCTCCTTTTTACATGCTGAAAAGGGAAGTCGTATTGTTGTGCCAGTAAACAAAGACTGGAAATTCACCAAAGCGCCGAATAGTCTGGACGATCTGTCATTAGCCACATGGGAAGAAGTCAGTATCCCCCATACTTGGAATGCAGTAGATATGCAAATGGGGAAAGATTTTTATCAAGGTGATGCTTATTATGAAAAAATGTTGTTTGCTCCGACAGAGTGGGCCAAAAAAAGAATATTTATCAGATTTGAAGGAGTGGGCCAAGTAGCTGATTTGTATATCAACGACCGCTATCTTGGTCAGCACCAGGGTTCTTATTCAGCTTTCGTGTTTGAATTGACCTATGACCTGAAACTGAGACATGAAAATAAACTTCTGGTGAAAGTAAACAATCAGTCCAGACCAGATATTATACCCGTCAATCACTTTCTGTTTGGAATCTATGGTGGTATCTACCGGCCGGTTTCCCTCATTGTTACCGATAAACTGAATATTACGACCACTGACGATGCTTCTGCTGGTATCTATATAAGACAAAAGAACGTCTCTGCACAGAGTGCCGAGATCCAGGTAACTACAAAAATTGAAAACCGCTATAAGTCTACTCAAAATGTGATGATAAAGACTTCCATTTATGATGATAAAGGAAATTTAGTTCAATCACAAAACGATCCTATTAAAGTAACACCTCACGGAAGACAAGCTTTTGTCCAAAGGCTTGAAATGGAAAAGCCACATTTATGGCACGGAAAGATAGATCCCTATTTGTATAAATTGGTTGTTACCTTGCACGATGAACAAGGAAAAATCATTGATGAGGTCACACAAACACTTGGCGTGCGAAAGTTTGAGATGGTTGCCGGAGATGGATTCTACCTGAATGATGAAAAATATCCCTTACATGGTGTTTGTCGACATCAGGATTGGTGGGGATATGGAAATGCCCTGAGTAACAAACAGCATGAAACCGATTTGGCGATAATTGAAGAAATGGGCGCCACAACCATACGTTTTGCCCATTATCAGCAGGCAGAGTATATCTATGCCAAATGCGACAGCATGGGTTTTATTATTTGGGCTGAAGTACCTTTTGTGAGAACAACTACCGGCAAAGAGGCTGCCAATGCCAAGCAACAAATCACAGAACTGGTAAAGCAGAATTTTAATCATCCATCAATTTATACCTGGGGCTTACATAATGAGGTGTATTGTGAAACACCGGCTGATTATCCTGCCGTTGTCACTCGTGAAATAAACGAAATTGCCAAAACCATAGATCCTGACCGCTACACGGTGAGTGTGAGTGGCTACGGCACCGTGGAACGCCCTATAAACCTAAATGCAGACATTCAGGGAATGAACCGCTATTATGGATGGTATGAAGGCAAGACACCGGACCTTCTGGGCTGGATTGAAGGATTGGAAACAAACTATCCGGATTACAAAATCCTATTAACAGAATATGGCGCCGAGGGTAATATTGATCAACAAATTGAGGATGTTCCGGAAAGCATTCCATACAATGACCAGTTTTTTCCTGAATCATACGAAACCAGATGCCATGAAATTCAGTGGGGGATCATTGAAAAGCATCCATATATTCTGGCTTCTTATTTATGGACTATGTTTGATTTCGCAGTGCCTATGTGGTCGCGGGGTGGAGTACCCGCACGTAATATGAAAGGAATAGTGACCTTCGACAGAAAAAGGAAAAAGGATGTTTTTTACTGGTACAAGGCCAACTGGAATCCCGTAGCTATGGTCTATATCACCGATAGAAGAGTTAATGAAAGAACTCACGAAGTGACTACTGTGAACGTGTACTGCAATACAGGGAATGTTAAATTATTTGTGAATGAAAAAGAAGTAACAACCGTAAATGCAGGCGCTACCCGCGTTCACTTTGTTTTTGAAAATGTGAAGTTAAAACCAGGTAAGAATATCATAAAGGCAAAAGCAGAAAGTAGTGGCAAAAAAATTATAGATGAGATAGAATGGTTTTTAAAAGAATGAGAAAAAAAATCAAACAGCAATCTTGATATCTGCTTTATGGATAGTATCAAGCTTTCAGGTGTTGTTATAAAAACATGAGTTAAAATATGCTTGCAATATTCTGGAAAGCGTCAGGCTGAAATAGTGTTAGAATTCTCGACTGAGTGGTGTTGTAGTGGTTGAAGAGTCTCAAGGAGGACAAATGATGTCGAGTACGATCCGATTGATTATGACATTGCTAATATGGGTGTTTCTTTTGAGCGCCTGCGCTTTAATCTCTGCTCCAGAGCCGACAGGGACACCGGAACCGCCGGACAAAATTCTATTTGTCGGAAACAGCTTTACTTTCTGGAATCAAGGTGTAGACTACCATATGGAACTATTGGCTGCTTCTGCCAATCCACCATGGGTCATCGAGGCGGAATCAATTGTCAAGGGTGGAGCGGCGTTGAAAACAATGTGGGAATACACCAAGGCGCCTAATTTGATTGGCGAAGGTGACTATGATGTGGTCGTATTGCAGGAAGACATCCCTGAGACAGATGTGGATACGTTCCACGAGTACGCACGCAAGTTCGTTAAAGAAATCAAGAAGACAGGAGCTGAACCTGTGCTAT
Source organism: Candidatus Zhuqueibacterota bacterium (assembly GCA_013202295.1). Classification (GTDB taxonomy): domain Bacteria; phylum Zhuqueibacterota; class QNDG01; order QNDG01; family JABMRT01; genus JABMRT01. The sequence continues at coordinate 8,424 of JABMRT010000246.1, read as the reverse complement.
TCATGGCTTGGTCATATGAGCGGCTTGGATGGATTACGATGGAAGAGATTGCACGGGCACATCGCGATATTGCAACAGAACTTGGCGTAGACGTTGCACCGGTCGGCCTTGCTTGGCAGCGTGCGATGAAAGAACGCCCCGATCTGGACATGTATGGCTCAGACCGGGAGCATCCAAGCATATATGGTACCTGCCTCACCCTATACGTACTCTACGCTACTATATTTGGACAGAGCCCGGTTGGTCTTTCCTACCAGTTCGCGGATAAGATCGACAGAGATTCAGTTGAACAGGAGAGGAAGCAATGGGATATAACTAAGGACGAAGTTGCGTTCCTGCAACGTATTGCCTGGGAGGCGGTACAGGAGTATCAGGCACAACAATAGTCGATTTATGAGCGGCCTGAAATTTCGCCCCTGGTCGCACAAACAGCGAGGGTTCAACTTTCGTGCGATTAAAAAATTCTTTTATCGAATTTAGGCTATTCAGGAGGAAAAAGTATGTTACACGAATCAATTATTAACATTAATAATTGTATCCTTGAAGATAGCGAAATATCATACAATTGCTGAAGATCTCACTATGCTGGAATATACCATTATTTTCCAGCTGGCACTAAAAGTGTAATTTTAAGAAATACAGTAATACGCAGAAACAAGTTTGTAGACAATTTGGCAAGAGGTTTCTGGCTTGATATTGATTTGAACAATATAACCGGGAAAACTATGATTTTTGCAAAAGCATATACTGAGGATAATAGGTTTATGACTTCAAGAAGAATTGTAGTAAATAAATGATATTTACGGTGAACCAGGAAATGGAACATATCTGATTGCATTTGCAGATGATAACCTAGCCGCAGGGGTTGGGTTATGTGCCTTTGCTGATAATATATGCGAAATGAAACGCCTTTATATCCATGATAAAAAAAAGGAGTGTGTACAATGCGAACAATAATTTTATTAGTGGTATGTATCATGTTTATTTTAGTTTTAAGTTGTGAATCCCCTCAAAAAACTTATGTTTCTATAGTGTTTGACGTAGAAGATTATATTACTCCTGAAAATGAAGGTATCGATGAAATTCCAAAATGGCTGGCCGAAACCATGTCTGAAGTCGGGGTTACGGGCACTTTTTTTGTCATCGGCGAAAAAGCACGCTCTCTTGAAAAACGAGGCCGTCAAGATGTTATTGCTGCAATGAGTAAACACGACATCGGTAGTCACACAAATTATGGATCTATTCATCCAACGGTTACAGAGCTCCTCGAAAAAGCCGATTGGGAATCAGGAGTTCAGACAATGTTGAAAAATGAATCAGCTGGTTTTAAGGAGCTTGAACGTATTTTTAAGGTCCCTGTAAAAACCCTGGCAAGGCATGGCGGTTCATATGGTCCTCAGTTAGTATCTGCTTTGGGTGAAATGAGTAAAGGATATGTCTATTCTCCAATTCATCTTCCGAAACATAATATTGTTTGGTTTTGTAATACTTTGAATTTCCATGGTATGTATGGCTATTTTGACGATTTTTATTATAAGGATGAACTTTTTAATCCTGTTTTTGATAGCCTTGAATTTAAATTTTCTAAGGCAATTGATGGTGTAGATTTTATCTCATTTTTTGGCAGTCATCCATGTAAGATAAGAACCGAGCAGTTTTGGGACTTTAATTTTTATCAAGGCGTTAATCCTGATTCAAATGAGTTGAAAATACCCGTATTACGCCCTAAGGAAACTATGAAAACTGCCAGGAAAAATTTCAAAAGATTGATGGAATTCCTTAAAAATCAAGATAACATTAAAATGACGACATTAAGTGATTTGATGGAACGATTTACCCATCAACGAGATTTTATAAATAAAAAGGATCTTCAGAAAATAACGACAAAGATTGTGACAAATAAAACAATTGTAATTGATGATTATTTTTCTTCTGCAGAGGTATTTACCGCACTCGTACAATCTCTTGCTGAATTTACACAGAGAGGGAAAATACCTGCAAAATTAAAACGGTTGAGTCCGCTTGGGCCAATGGAGATGCCTCTTGAGGTTCCTGAAATATCAAATGTTTCTATCGACCAAATTGATGAATTAACAAGCGCTGCCTTTTCGGCTATCCAAAATAAAGGTTACCTCCCTTCCTGTCTGAGCATTGAAGGTAAACGGATAGGTACTGGCTCACTTTTAGTTTTATTTAGTAATGTGTTTTTGGATATTGTTTCCGATCATCAAAAAGAGTCGTATAAAGTAATCGCTTTTGATCCTTATCCGAAAGAAAATGAAAAAGCAATACTATCAGAAGTAGAAGAATGTAAGAACTGGCCGGTTCATCGCCCTGATCTTGATATGGCTCATCTTGTTAAGTTGACAAAATTACAACTTTGGACACTGAAACCTGCTCATGAGAAAAATTAACAGAAAGTGATTGTATTTAATATCTAAAACAATTAAAATTTGACCGGCCCCTAACAATTGGCTCAAGGTTTTTTAAACACGTTCGATTTTGAGGCGCTTTTAATTTTTAGTGGAATGACTTGATACAAGGTAAAATTTCGGTTGTATTTAAACCACTTAGCCAGAGGTTCGATTCAAGAAGGAGGAAAACAATGCAAGAATTGAAGATATTGATCCTATCAGTACTTTTTATCACTTTTGCCACGACAGCTTTCACCGCTGACAAGACCCCCCCCGCAAGTTCTTCCCTTACAGAAGTTGTTGCGATTATGAAGAAGGTCGCCGATTGGCAGCTTGCCCACCCGAGACACGAAGATACCGAATGGCATAATGGAGCAATGTATGCGGGAATAATGGAGCTCTACAAATCTACTAAGGATTCAAAGTATCTGGATGTTTTATTGGAGATGGGTGAACGAAACGAATGGCGCCCGGGGAAGCGTCTTCGTCACGCGGATGATCATTGTATTGGACAAACCTATATTGAACTATATCTCATCGAGAAGGATTCAAGAAAGATTATAGCCATTCAGAACACTTTCGATGAAATCATGGATGCACCGAAGGACGGTCGAAAGGATTGGTGGTGGTGTGATGCCTTGTTTATGGCCCCACCAGCGCTGGCACGACTAGCGACTGCAACAGGCGAGCAGAAGTATCTGGATTTTATGAATACCATGTGGTGGGACACAACGGATTATTTGTATGATTCCAAAGAACATCTTTACTTCCGTGACGAGCGATTCTTCTCCATGCTGGAGAAGAATGGCCGGAAGGTGTTCTGGAGCCGCGGAAATGGTTGGGTCTTGGCAGGTCTGTGCCGTGTCCTGCAATACATGCCCGATGACTATACTCACAGGGAAAGATACGTTTCATTGTTCAAACAGATGTCGGCCAAAGTGGCTTCCCTTCAACAAGATGACGGTTTCTGGCGAGCAAGCTTATTGAACCCGGATTTATATCCCGCTGGAGAAAGCAGCGGAACAGGATTCTTTACCTATGCGCTCACTTGGGGAATAAACCAGGATTTGCTTTCCAAGAAAAAGTATTTGCCTGTTGTCCAGAACGGGTGGAGCGCATTGGTTAGCGCGGTGGATAACAGCGGGAAATTGTGTTGGGTCCAGCAGGTTGGAGACCAGCCAACACAATTAAGACGGGAAGATACAGAAACATACGGAACTGGCGCCTTCCTGTTGGCGGGATGCGAGATGATTAGATTTTTGAAGATCGAACAACCAACTGAAAGCGACAAGTGAAAGCCGCACTTTCACTTGCACGTTTGTTGAAGTGTTATTGTGAAAAAAAATATAAAAATCAATTGGCTCAACTTGATCTTGGTATTGAATATTTTTTTTAGGATACCCTGAACCAAATAGCTCTTGACTTTTTCACGCAATAGAATTATAATTTGTTCATTGAATGAACTAACAGTTTTCAATAAGGTAATTGAATTTGATGATGACTTGAATGTCCATATGGCAGCATTTAAATCCCCTTGTTCAACAATGGATGCTGGGGCTTCGTCATATATTTTAATATTTCAACAAGGAGGGGAATCCAGTGAGAAGAAAAGCGATGATTGTCCTAACTTTGATCCTGTGTGGGCTTCTGGGGCTGCAAGGATTGTGGGCCGGAACCACAGGAAAGATAGCCGGGATTGTTACTGATGCGTCTACTGGTGATCCCCTTGCAGGGACCAATGTGATGGTGGTTGGCTCAAATCGCGGAGCAGCCGCAAGTTTCGATGGTAAGTATTCGATTCTTAACCTGCCTCCGGGGATTTATACTGTACGATTTACCATGATGGGGTATACAACACTCATAATGGAGAATGTACGCGTTTCGATTGATTTGACAACCACAATCAATGCAGATCTTTCGCCAACAGTATTGGAAACCGATGAGGCGGTTACTGTGGTGGCAGACCGGGAGCTGATACAACCGGATATGACCTCATCAATGGCTACAATCGGAGCCGATCAAATTGAAAATCTGCCTGTGCAGTCAATCGGTGATGTGCTTGCTCTCCAAGCCGGTGTCGTGCGTGATGGTAACGATTTCCATATCCGTGGTGGCCGCGGCAGTGAAGTTGCTTTCTGGGTTGATGGTGTGGCCACAACAGATGTGTTCAGCGGTGGTAATGCAGTAACCGTTGAGAACAGTGCCATTCAGGAACTTCAGGTCGTGAGCGGCACATTCAATGCTGAATACGGCGATGCCATGTCGGGTATTGTGAACATCATTACCAAAGAGGGTGGTGCTCAATACAGTGGAGAATTCTCCTCCTATATCGGAGATTATATCAGCAATCACGATGTTTATTCCGTTCTTGAGGGTGTGGATCTGGTTAGAAATCCTGAGACCGATGCAGTCATCGAAGAACGCGAGGCTGTGACCAATCCGCTGATGGATTTCAATCCGACCTACAATACAGATTTCACACTCAGTGGTCCCATACCGGGACTCAGTGATAAATTGACCTTCTTTCTGAATGGTCGTTATTTCTCAAATGAAGGATACCTATACGGCAGTGACTGGCATTTGCCCCAGGGCATTGCGGGCGACAGCAGTATCGTACCCATGGATCCCAATCGCAACTATTCAGGCATGGGCAAGCTTACCTATAAGCTGACCCAGAACATGAAGCTTAACTACAGTTATTTTATTAGCGACTGGTATAAAGAGCACACTTATAGTCATGAGCATAAATATAATCCATTAGGTCGGCCGCAGCAGGGCGGATCGAATCAGACGCACATGTTGGCGTTGAATCATGTGCTATCGCCCAAGACATTTTATGAGTTACGTGTCTCCAGAATGTTCAAGGATTATTATCAGTATCTCTATGAAGATCCTGGTCTGTCACCGCACTGGATGGTTCATGTCCCGGCCGATACAGTACTTAATACGCCGGCGTATATCCTGGATCTTGAAAATCCAGATGATCGCACAGAATGGGAATATTTAAAACAGGAATGCCTTCCATATGATTACGTGGCCAATCCAAATGACCCAGAGGGATATGTGCATACTGATTCACTCAGTACTCCGGCTTCATACAGTTATTTGCGGGCTGGTACAAGAAACAGCCACGATAACCGAACCGCTGCGTTCTGGCTTGGGAAACTGGATATTACCAGTCAGGTCAATTCAACACATCAAGTTAAAGCGGGGATTGAAGTCAAGCGGCATGAATTGAGTCTGAACAACTTCGATCTGCAGCCTAAGCAGGTCACCGGCAGAGATGAGCAGGTGGTGCCCTATGAACCGGCTGTGCCCACGATCGAGGGCATTTACCATGATCAATATGATAATCGCAATCCCATGCAAATTTCTGCATACCTGCAGGATAAACTCGAGCTGAAAGAGTTGATCATGAACATCGGTGTGCGTTTTGATTATTTTGATCCGAATTATGTGGTACCAGTCAATCCAAAAGATATAAATATTTACGATCCCTTTACAGATGAATTCCGTTACATGAATCCCAATGCGCCCGATTCTCTTCGTGTAGAATATACAGCAGATGAGCGCAGGGCATTCATGCATAAAGAGGCTGATGCCAAATGGCAGATCAGTCCGCGTTTGGGTATCGCTTATCCCATCTCAGATCGCGGTACAGTCCATTTCTCTTATGGGCATTTCTTCCAGATGCCTGAGTTTCAGCATATATATTACAGCCCTGACTTCAAATTGAACAGTGGTGGCGGCCGTTCGATTATCGGAAACGCAAATATTGATGCTGAGCGCACCGTACAGTATGAAATAGGATTGCAGCAGGCCTTGTCTAAAGACATTGCTATGGATGTATCGCTTTATTATAAGGACATCCGTGATTGGGTCGATACGAGTCCGCTTATCGAGACCGTCCGTCCCGGTGTGGCTTATGTGATTTATGAAAACAAGGCGTATGCCAATGTGTATGGTATCACGGTGGATTTGGAAAAGCGATTCTCTAATCATTTTGGAGCGAATCTGTATTATATGTATCAAGTTGTGGAGGGTACCTATTCGAATCCCGATGATGCGTTCCAGGCACTCAATAATGAAGAGGAGCCTCGTATTAATCTCATCCCGCTTGGCTGGGATCAACGTCACACACTCAATGCTGTCGTGACAGCCGGGTATGCAGGATGGGTAACCACCCTGATGTGGAATTACAGTTCGGGACAGCCGTACACACCGGGATATGCAATCGGGACGTTTGTTGGTGGTTCTACTTTTACGGGGCTGCGTGAAAACAGTGCCCGTCTTCCGAATACATCCAGTCTGGATATTCGCCTACAAAAACGCATCCATGTCAATGGCCTGGATATGACTGTGTTCTCCACTGTATATAATGTGTTCGATCAAAAAGGCGAAACGTCTGTTTATTCTGAAACCGGCACAGCCAAATACAGTACGAATATTGATGCACAATATGCAGGATACAATCCAACCCGAATCGGCACCTATACTGATTTCGTGCGCCAACCGAACTGGTATATCCCACCGCGGCAGGTTCAAATTGGTTTAAGGATAGGATTTTAATTCAGTGCGCGGATGTAAAAAGGAGAAGTCAATGAGACGATTTATATATATTCCCACAATTGTGTTTTTAATGGCACTGCCGCTTGTGCTTCTGGCGCAGATGGACGACCTACACGGTGATCAGAATTATTCCATGAGCGGCCTGCATTCTGGCAACATGATTCGCACTACATTCTGGAATGATGGCCAGCTTGGTCAGCGCGTAAATAGCCCTGAAGACATACCGGGTGAATGGCCTATCAATTCTGGGCGTGCTTATAATGCTAAAACGGTAATTTTGGTCCAGGGAGAAGTGAAAGATATATACGGTGAAACCAAACATATTCAATCTGAGGCCAATGGAACCCGGACCGGAGGACAGGATAATTCTGAAAGTAACGGTGATTGGGGGCCAAATGGAGAATGGTGGACGTTTTGTCCCTTACCTGGATTTGCAAATATGGAGCCCACCGAGGAGCAAAGTGATAAGCCCAGAGTCGCGATGAGTCACTGGGACTGGTCGTGGCCGCAAACCTGGCCTGACAAGTATGATGATCCGGTTGATCCGGGCTGGTCTAAAAGCTGGAACGGTTATTTTGGAAAAAATGTGCTGAATGCCGATCAAGAAAGCTATTATGTCGTTGATGATTACAACAACCGTGAATTTGCCTTTTATCCCGATTCCACAGATTCTCTCAGGCGGGGATTGGGGATGCGCGTGACAATCCGCGGTTTTCAATGGTCTAATGTATTGGTCGAAGACATTCTATTCATGCTTTATGATGTTAAAAACATCGGAACTCATAATCATGATAAACTCAATTTTGGAATCATGTCTTGTCCGGGTATCGGAGCAACAACCTCAGCCGCTGACAATACCGATGACGGTGGACGATATGATTTGGAAGAGGATTTTGGGTATCATTATGATGAGAATAATATAGGAGCAGGCGGTTGGTCTCCTGTTGGATTATACGGCCTGGCCTATTTCGAAAGCCCGGGGAATCCCTATGACGGCATAGATAATGACGGGGATGGTGGTTTCAACGGCGGATCCACAATTGATGAGTCTATGTTTGAACCGGTCACTTATCAGATCGGTGAGGATGTGGTTGTCATAGATTATCAGAATGAATTCAGTCGGAGTGTGGTACCCATGCCTGAAGAGGGAATCACTGTGAATTACCTAGGAAGTGAAACTCTGTTTTTACCAAACGTTCCGTTGCCCGAGCAAAAGAACAATCTGATCGATGACAATTTAAATGGCATTATTGATGAAAACAATGGAGAGGTGTTCGGTGAAGGTGAAAGTGCTATCGAACGTTATCTGTATCTTGGTTTGAATTATATTAATTATAAAACCAATGATGGAGTGGATAATATCCTAATCGATGAAAGACGTGATGATGGTATTGATAATGACGGGGATTGGGATGTGTTGAATGATGATGTGGGTTTGGAT
>JABMRT010000245.1 GCA_013202295.1 Candidatus Zhuqueibacterota bacterium | reverse complement strand
CTGAGATACCCAGTGAAGATGGAACCCTAAGCAGACCTTCATCGCTTGAATTGCTTCAGAATTATCCAAATCCGTTTAATCCATCAACAACAATCAAGTATAGAGTCGATCAATCAGGTTCAGTGAATCTAACCATTTTTGATGAACTCGGCAGAAAAGTAAGAACTCTTGTCGATGAAAACCAGAGCGCTGGTTGGCATCAAATTGTATGGGACGGACGTAATTTATCAAATCAAAATATTGCAACAGGAGTTTATTTCTATTCATTACAAAGCAAAAATCGCACGGGAGTCAAGAAGATGATTATGCTCAAATAATTGGGCTAACCTAATCATGCAGGGGATTCAAACGCTCACCATTTTTGAGGATTTGAGAGGTTTGTCAAAAATCGTACTTCGGGATAATTTCGTTTGGCGTTGAACCCCTGATGATCGACGTTATGTGGTAGGTGAATGGAAATTTAACATGAAAAATCATAAAAGTAAAATATCAACAATTGTTGTTATCCTGCCAAATTGGAGGAATAACAGCAATGCGTATACACAATCGTTCTCAGCCATTAAAAAAAAGTAATATGAAAACCATAGTAAAATATTGTCTTTTTTTCTCAATAATTCTCTCGTTTGTCTGCTGTAATAAAGATAATTCAAGCTCTCTCCCTTCACAGGAAAAAGTAAATAAACAAATGAACGAGGCTATTGAAAAAAGTGATTTACCTGCCGTAGTTGCTATTGCCATAAATAAAAACGGAGAAAAAGTAAACTATAGTTATGGCAATGCTGTATGGAAAGAAGATGCAAAGGTTACACCAGAACACATATTCAGGATTTGGTCCATGACCAAACTTGTTACGAGTATTGCAGCAATGCAATGTGTGGAAAATGGGCTGATTGGTCTGGATGACGATTTGTCTATTATAATGCCGGAAATGACAAATATACCAATATTATCTAATGGTGAATTAATAGAGCCTAAAAGAAAAATCACACTTCGTCACCTTTTAACACATACTTCGGGATTTGGATATTCGGGATTCACGGTTAATGCTGGGGATTTCAATAATGAGAATTGGAATTATGAAGACTCTCCAAGACACTTTGAAAGCGGAACGGATTTTCTTTATGGGACTAGTACTGACTGGGCAGGGAAGCTGGTTGAAAAGCTATCGAATATGAATCTTGAAGAATACTTTAAAGAGAATATCACACAACCCCTAGGTATGACCCGAACTTTTTTCAATGTACCTGATTCTCTCCATAATTATATTGTTTCATGGGGTGAAAGAGGTAATGATGGCAATCAGAAATTAACTGAATCACCTGATCGAGTACAAAAAGCAAAAGTAACCACTTTCAGTGGAGGTGGAGGACTATTCTCTTCACCTTCAGATTATACAAAGATACTTCAATGTTTATTGAATGAAGGAAAATATGCAGAAGGAAGAATATTAAGAAAAGAAACTATTGCCAAAATGATCCGGAATCAAATTGGAGATATAACACTTAATCCTGAAGGCAGATATTTCGACTCGGGAACATGTTGTAATTTTAATGGACTAATGAGTGAAAACTCGAAATGGGGACTAGCTTTTATGATTGATAATAATCCTAAATATTATGGAAGAAAGGAGGGTTCAGTTACTTGGGGCGGATATATGAATACCTACTTCTTTATTGATTTTAAATTAGGAATTGCTGCCAGTATTTACACTCAGCATATGCCCTTTAACCATTTTGAAACAACATCTTTGTTTGAACGATTTTCGGAAATAATTTATGCGAAAAATTAAAAACGGCAGAGAACAATGTATAAAAATAATAGCCAAGATAGTAGTAAATTAAGGGGTTTCATCCCGCTTCAATTTTCTTGTAACTCAACAGGAAAGAAGCCCGAAGTTGGCTACTATTCTTATACGTACCGTTAGCTGCGGATCGCTACCGCGATCCCAGAGTTCTTTTCGGATTCTGAAACATAGTTACAAATTATTGGACACCGACGCGTGGGTAGCGACGCGCAGAAACTCATGTTAGAAAAAGACTAGAAAAGAAATCGTTAACGGCAAGTTCGTAAAACCTTCGTAAAAAATCATAAAAATCTCTTGACAATCCATGAATCATTTTGTATGTTAAAAACCATGGAAGGGCTTCCACAGGTAAGCCCATTTTTATTTCTCTTTATGTGGAAGGGCTTCCATAAACAGGCAAACCCATGACAGCAACCATTTATGATGTAGCAAAACGCGCAGGTGTCGGTATCGGCACCGTGTCCCGCGCATTGAACGAAAGTACTCAAATCAAGCCTGATACAAAGGCGCGGGTGCTTCGAGCTATTCATGATCTTAAATATCAACCGCACGCGCTTGCACAGGGTCTCGCCCGTAAAAAAACCCACATGATTGCCATTATTGTTCCGGTTTTCACTGGATATTTTTATTTAGAGCTCCTAAAGGGGATCCAAAAAGAAGCAGCGAAAAACAATTATGATTTGCTCCTTTACAGTGTGGATGAAGGCGATCGCACTGAAGCCTTTCTCAAACGCACTCTTAGCGAAAGCCGGGTGGATGGTGTGCTTCTGGTTTCACTTAAAATGTCGGATAAATACGCTGAACAGTTTCAACAATCCCGTTTTCCAATCGTACTTGTCGATAGTCTGCATTCTGATCTGGATTCTCTAACTGTAGAAAACAGAGAGGGAGCCTATCTTGCCACATCCCACCTCATAAGTCTGGGGCATAAAAAAATTGGCATGGTGGATGCGCAGCTCAAAAGTGCTCCGGCGCAGGTCCGGCTGGATGGATACAAAAAGGCCCTGGTCGATCATGGGCTTCCATTTAATGATGCGTATCTTGTGATCACGCATGATTTAACTGAAAAAGACGGATTTAACAGAGAAGCCGGTTATGAAAGTATGCAGCAATTGATCGCGATGGGTGAGGATCGGCCTACAGCAGTATTTATTGCAAGCGATATTCAAGCGGCAGGCGCGATACAGGCGATCCATGAATCACGATTGCGTATTCCAGAAGATGTCTCTATAGTAGGATTTGACGACATAGAAATGGCAGAATATCTGTCACTGAGCACCATGCATCAACCCCTGTTTGAAATGGGGCAAACCGCGATCCAGAGATTGATTGATCGGATGAATGATTCAGAACTGCCTGTAATCCGCCAGAGATTTCACACCAAGCTTGTGATACGCAAAAGCTGCGGTTCTCAGGTTCCAGGTATGAATTTGTAACGCAGCGGTTGAGACAAGGAAATTTCCCATACTCATTGAAATATGGAGTCATGGATCATGAGATTAAAAGATAATGTTTTCATCATTTTGTTCCTCACATTCTGTTTAAACTCCTTCCATTCAGTCCATGCCGGAACAACCGGAAAAATTGCAGGTCATATTATTGATGCAGAGACGGGCTATCCGCTTCCGGGTTCAAACATGATATTGACCGGTACGGTTTTAGGCGCTGCCTCAGATATGGAGGGAAGATATAATATTTTAAATATTCCGCCCGGTATCTACGTGCTGCGCGCATCCATGATGGGGTATACGGATGTGATTGTGAAAAACATCCACGTATCGATTGATCTCACGACCACGATTGATGTCGAGCTTCAATCCACTGTACTTGAAGCAGGTGAAGCAGTGACCGTGATCGCCGAGAGACAGATGGTCGTTCGCGATTTGACTGCATCCACAGCCATAATTGGCGCCGAAGAGATGGATGCACTGCCTATAACCGAAATCTCTGAAGCGATTGAGTTACAGGCCGGACTGGTAAAAGACGCAGGCGGCGGATTTCACATACGCGGCGGAAGGACTGGCGAAATCAGCTACTGGATTGACGGTGTCCCTGTGACGGATGTTTATGACGGCGGCACGGTGGTTGATGTGAACAAGGATATGGTCCAGGAACTCCAAGTTATAAGCGGCGCATTCAACGCGGAATACGGCCAAGCCATGTCCGGAATTGTTAATATCACGACCAAAGAGGGCAGTAATAAATTTGGAGGATCTTTCACTTCCTACATTGGTGATCATATAAGCACACACGATACGATCTTTAACCAAATCGAAAATGTAAATCCCGCTGCGATCAACAACTTTGAGTTCAGCTTGAATGGTCCAATCATTAAAGACAAATTGTTCTTTTATGCGAATGCGAGACGTATTTATTCTGATGGATGGCTTCAGGGTGAACGGCGTTATAATCCCAATGCAGTGACCTTTCCACTTCTTGAGGATGAAGAATTTATACGCAGAGTCGCGCCCGAATACTGGGAGGATGCCAATGCGTTTGAGGATAGCCTGTATGCCTTTGAATATGTGATGGGTTCCAACGCTGGATTGGATTCGCTGGTTACTGATGAATTAATACGCGCTTATGAGCTGGATCCGGAAAATTATGATGCCTTTTACGACCTGCTTCGTGAAGCCCATAAAAACGGAAAAGGGGATGGGAAGCGGATTCCAATGAACTGGAATCAGAAGAATTATTATCAGGGGAAGCTGCTCTACCGGATCAGTCCTTCGCTGAAGGTATCCTACAATTATATATTCGATGGTGTGGATTATCAGGATTATGACAGGAATTACCTCTATAATCCGGATGGAGATTTAAGACGATTCCGTGAAGGACAGACGCATATCCTGAAATGGACACATACACTCAGTCCTAAAACCTATTATGATGTCGGCGTTTCCTATTTCACAAAAACCTATAAACATTATCGCTACGAAGATATGCATGATTCCCAGTATGTGAATACCAATGCATCCATACAGCAGCCGAACAGTTTCCGGACTGGCGGTACGAACAACGATGTGTTTTCTAGGGAAACCAAAACCTTGCTGGGCAAAATTGATTTGACGAGTCAGGTCAATTCAGTGCATCAGGTGAAGACCGGGCTTGAGTTTAGACGCTATGAGGTATTCAGAAAAGATCTGACCCTGGTACAGGTGAATGAAGCTGGCAATCCTACATCAGGATATAATATCTTTTTCAGCCCATATATTTTGACTGGAATTCAGCCGGTTACGACCACGCAGTATAATACATATACCCATCATCCCGGTGAAATTTCTGGGTATCTCCAGGACAAAATGGAACTTAATCAGATGATCGTGAATGCGGGTGTACGATTCGACTACTTCGAGCCGGATGGATTGGTTCTGAATGATGAACGTGATCCCAATATTTACAATCCACGCGGCAGTCAAAATCGGTATCATGATTGGGGCACAGACGGTATCGCAAATACCCATGACGCCGATGGCACAGAAGGCAATGGTGCGCAGGATGCTGGCGAGCCTGAAGTGACCTATGATGAGCGTTTGCTTTACTGGTATAAAAAAGCAACTCCGAAGATTCAGGTCAGCCCGCGTCTGGGCATTTCGTTCCCGATCACGGACCGCGGCATCATTCACTTTTCCTATGGTCATTTTTTTCAAATTCCCCGGTTTGAGAGACTTTATCAGAATCCCGAATTCGAACTCGAATCTGTAGGTGAGAAAGTGGGCGTGATCGGTAATTCTGATTTGAAGCCCGAACAAACTGCAAGTGGTGAGATCGGTTTGCAGCAGCAGATCTCCGACAATCTGGCTATAAATGTGACCGCCTTCTTCAGAGATATCCGCGATCTGGCCGGTACCATGGCTGAAGAAATTTCCTTGTACGGCGGGTCCGCCACATACAGTAAAATCGTGAACAGTGATTTCGGATTTATACGGGGAATTATCCTGGCGCTGAATCGGCGTTTTGCAGACAGTTGGTCCGGATCTGTGGATTACACCTATCAAATCGCAAAGGGCACGAATTCCGATCCTGAACAGGCGAGAAATGCTTTGGCCGGCAACGCCCTTCCTGAAGTGCAGCTCACTTCCCTGGATTGGGATCAGACCCATACGGTCAACGCATCCGTCAGTTACGGCAGAAAAAATTGGGGCATAAGTATGATTGGTCAGGTCGGAAGCGGTCTGCCCTTTACCCCTGAAAGTTCGCGTGACATCAGCACCCTGCTGACAAACAGCCAGCGCAAACCCACATACTATAATGTAGATTTGAGAACCTTCTATGATTTTCCGATACTGGGTGTGGGTTCCGGCACTGTATTTCTCCGCGTCTTCAATCTGTTTGATACACTCAATGAAATCAATGTGTATGATGATTCAGGTCAGGCCGATTATACCAGAGACAAGCTTACAGCACAGAAATCCAATCAACCAGAATTCATCAATACGCTGGATGCCTGGTTTACAAATGCAACACATTATTCAGAACCCAGACGTATTGAACTGGGTTTGACAATAGGTTTTTAATCCTTGTCTGAAGCTCTGATAAACCAGAGGTGTGATATGATATGGTTCAACCGGATTCTGCTTTTTGGATTCCTTCAAGTCTTCCTTTTTAACGGATTGCTTCTTTCCGATGAGAGTGGTGAGATCTATCGCAGAAATGCCGTCATGCGGGGCAATCTCGTAAAAACGGTTTTCGGCAACTGGGGTGTAATCGGACAGCCTGCGGGTACGGGAAAGCGCGGTGCGTGGATTTATGACAACAATGGATACATTGGTGATGTTAGCCCCATGGTGGGTGCGGAAATCAAGCAGGACAGCCTTCAGGTACATTCTGTGGTGGTCTGTCCGGTAGCTCGACCCACACGCCAGCATGAATTGTCACAAACCAATACCTATTGGGGATTTGAGCCTGTTCGAGGATATTTCAGTGAATCTGCGGATGGAGGAGTCGCCCTGTACAGCGATCCGACCTCCTGGCCCACATACTGGCCTGACAAGATGAATGATCCTGCTGATCCCGGCTGGTCGGGATATTGGAATGGATTTTTCGGTAAGACGACGACTGCTGCTGAGGAAAGCTATTTCGTAATGGATGACAACAATGATGAAGAGTATAATGTCGCTGAATACAATCCCTGGGGTATCGCATTCAAGCCGGATTCGACGGACTTGAATCGTAATGGCCTCGGTCTGGAAGTCAAGGTGCGCGGTATGCAGTGGCCCGATTTTTTAGCACAGGACTGCATTTTCTGGCTCTATGAAATCACAAACACCAGTACGACTGACTATGACAAGGTGGTATTCGGAATGCTGGTTGGAACGTATGTGGGTGTTACTTCCACTGAAGACTATCGCGAATATGATGATGACTACTCCTTCTTTGATGTGGAGAAGGATTTGACTTATACCGGTGATTATGATGATGATGCATCACGCAATCCCCGCTGGACCGGTGATGTCGGCGTGGTTGGATATGCCTTTCTCGAAAGTCCGGGCAATCCCTATGATGGGGTTGACAATGATGGTGACGCGGATGCGAATCCACTTGCTCCCGCGACAGCACCTTATTTCATTGAGGATGACTTCGCACCAAGAATCATCCAGGCCGGGGATAAACTGGTATTGATTGATCGCAATTATGGGCGCAGGATCGTTACGGTTCCCTCATATGATACCACATTCACCACACGTGGACTCGATGAACCGATTCTGATTTCTCCGGGTGTAACCGAATTAGCGGAAGGCAATGTGGTTACTGTTGAGAGTGATGAGTCCATAAATTCCAACGCTTACGATGGAGTCGATAATGATCTCGATGGATTAATAGATGAAAATTTCTACCTCCATTACCGACAGCTCCGAAAGGATTCCGAGGGCAATGTTTTAATCGATCTTCTCAGTCCCGTGCGATATGTCGATTACATTAACGGAATCGGACTGGAAGATGGCATGATCGATGAAAGCCGGGATGATGGTGTGGACAATGACGGGGACTGGACCGCTGAATTCGATGATGTGGGCGCAGATGGATTGATCGCTTCCAATGACAGTGGAGAAGGGGATGGTGTGCCCACTCCCGGGGAACCCAATTTTGATAAAACCGATGTCGATGAGTCAGATCAGATCGGTTTGACCAGTTTTGAGTATTTCACACCTGCCAATGAATTTTCCATGGCAGATGATGAGGAACTCTGGCAACGGTTGTCGCCGGGTTATTTTGAAGTACCCAGATCGATCATGAACAACAAACCGACGCAGGGCGAAGATGGAGATTTTATTTACGGTTCCGGCTACTTTCCCCTGCGCGCCGGTGAGACGCAGCGTTTTTCATTGGCCCTGGTGTATGGCGAAGGCGGTGGGCCGGATATGGAAATTGACGATCTGCTGAAAAACCGTGAAACTGTCCAGAAAATATATGACAGCGATTATCGCTTCCCGCCCGCGCCGGATAAGCCCACACTCACGGTTGTCCCTGATGACGGTCAGGTTACCCTCTACTGGGATCGAAAAGCGGAAGATTCGTTTGATCCTGTCTTGAAAACGAATGACTTTGAAGGATACAAAATCTATAAAGCTACGGATCATAATTTTAATGAAGTATTTAATATCACGGATGCGGATGGAAATCCCATTGCATATGACCCACTGGTGCAGTTTGATCTGGATAATGGGTTCGAGGGATATTTCAGACCCTCCAGCGATCTGTTTCAGGATAGCCGTGGTGCTTCCTTCTACCTCGGCAATGATTCAGGGCTTCAGCATAGTTTTGTAGATACGGATGTTGAAAATGGCAAGCGCTATTATTACGCACTTGTAGCCTACGATCGGGGTGATGAAATAGCTGATATCTTCCCAAAAGAAAATGACAAGCGTGTCGATGTTCTGACCACAGGTGAAGTGCGCACGTTTCAGAATACAGTGGTGGTGACACCCAATGCGCAGGTGGCCGGTTATGATGCTTCCCCGGAAGGAAGCATTCAACTCACAGGGGACGATATCAAAGGAACTGGCAATGTTTTTTACAAGGTGTTGGATGATCAGGCACTCACAGGTCATACATATCGTCTTGAGTTTCAGGATACAGGCAATGACGGTTTTGATAATGATGAAAACGGGATGGCAGATCTGCAAGATTCCACCGAGTATTTTATACCAATAACAACAAGTTATTCTGTGCGCGATATTACAGGTGTTACAGAAACTTTTATTGCCAGAGATACGTTAAGTATCACACTAAATCACAGTTTTCTCATTGAGGAGACGGTTGAAGTACGTGATGCGAAAGGCAGTCTCGTTCCAGTTACCAAATATATTCTTGACTCGGAACGCGGTAAAATTCGTGGCAGATCTGTGGATGATTTGCTCTATTATGAAGCATACACGATTGCCTATGAGTATTATCCTGTTTTTCAAAGCCCCTATATTGAGCACAGCCCCTATGTGGAAGAAACAATGGATACCGATAATTTTGATGGTCTCCGACTCGTTTTCCAAAACCATTGGAACATTGTTCTGGTCACAGATATATCACACTCCGGATGGTCGAATCCCGAAACTGCTTACGAATACAGTTTCAGGGTGATTGATACATACTTTGGCACAGATCGGCTGCTTGGTCTCGAGCATCCCAGTGATTATCGAATTGAATTTGCGGATGAAGTAATAGATACATCACTCGCTATGCCGGAGTTTTTTGTGCCCGCAATTCCTGTGAATTTTCGCATTAAAAATATGACTGATGATGTCTATCTCGATTTCATTTTCAGTGATATTGACAGAAACCGGTTTATCTCTCCCTTTGATGAAATCTGGCTACTTGAAAATGGAGAGGGAGGTCAGCCCATATTTACCTGGGATCTATTTTTTACGCACCGCCTAGATTCAGTTTTTGAACATGGAGTAGGGGACACTCTCAAGATTTCTCTGAACAAACCGTTCCGCGCCGGAGATGTATTTGAGTTTGAAGCGCCTTTCCCCTCAGTTGCATCCAATTTAAATGCAAACGAGCTTGATAAAATCAGAGTAGTACCCAATCCTTATGTGGCAGCCACGACCCATGAACTGCCATTGCCGCCAGGTATCATCAGCGGACGAGGTGAGCGGAAGATTGATTTTATCCACTTGCCTATGGCTTGTACCATTCATATTTTCACGTCACGTGGAGAACACTTGCGTACCTTGGAGCATGATGGCAGTATGTTTGACGGCGCAGTTTCATGGGATTTAAAAACAAAAGAAAATCTGGATGTGGCGACCGGAATTTATTTTTATGTGGTTGAATCGAGCATTGGAAATAAATCTGGAAAAATTGCGGTCATCAAATAATGGTTTGTCCACCAACCGCTTTTATGGAGCGTGTTATGAATTTTCGTAAAAACATAATCAACCAAATCTTCCTTCCCGGATTAATTCTGACTGGCTGTTTTAGTTTGATGGCACAATCCAAAGTGGGTACGACTGCGGTGCCTTTTCTCGGCATCAGTATCTGCCCGCGCGCCACGGCCATGGGAGGCGCATTCGCGGCAGTCGGGGAAGATGTGACATCGCTTTATTATAATCCCGGTGCGGTATCGCGATTTGGCCGTTCCCAATTTTCAGCTGCCCATACTGGATGGCTGGTTGATTCAAAATTAAACTGGGTGGGCCTCGTGATCAATCTGGATGGTATCAACGCAATCGGACTCAGCGTAACACAATTGAACTACGGAGAAGAAATAGTCACAACCGTTTCAAATCCTGAGGGGACGGGGGAGAATTGGGGAGCCTCGGATCTGGCTGCATCGTTCTCCTATGCCCGCAATTTAACCGATCGATTTTCCATTGGCGGCAGTGTAAAATACATTCAGGAAAAGATATGGAACGAATCTGCCACTGCTTTTGCAGTCGATGTGGGCCTACTCTTTATTACCCAGTTCAATGACATGCGTTTGGGTATGAGCATTTCAAATTTCGGTACAGATATGCGCATGGATGGCCGCGACCTCTTAAAATCGCATGATCTTGATCCCGATGCATTGGGGCATAATGAAACTATTCCCGCCAAACTCAAAACTGGTGACTGGCCACTGCCACTTTTATTCCGGGTGGGCGTGGCCATGAATGTGATTGAAGTAGGGCCGCATCACCTGATGCTTGCGGTTGATGCTCTCCGACCCAGTGACAATACTGAGATATTAAATGTAGGAGGTGAACTGGTTCTTCAAAACATGGTGTTTCTCCGGGCAGGATATAAATCACTTTTCCGTGAAAACAGTGAAGAGGGATTGACCTTTGGATGTGGATTGAATATGCCGCTTGGTCCCAGTTTATCTTGGCAGTTCGATTATACGTATGCAGATTTCGGGCTTTTCGAACAGATTCAAATGTTTTCTGTAGGATTGATGTTTTAATCAAATAAACAAGGATGTTGACATAATTATCTTAAAGAAGGAGGTTTGCAATGAAACGCAGGGTATCAGTATTTTTAACAGTGTTTCTGATGCTTACAAGCTGGGCAATGGCACAAGAATCAGGTTGGTGGGAGCCAGAAAATCCTCAACCCGGTGATTCGCTTACAATTTTTTATGATGCAGAGGAGGGTACCATACCGGATGATACGGAGCAATTGCTACTGCATTGGGGTATCAATGGCGTGCCAGGTGCATGGAACCTGCCCCCGGAAGAATCGTGGCCTCCCGGCACTATCCCGCATTCTGGTGGTACAGCTGTTCAGTCACCAATGGCCCAGCAACCCGATGGCCTCTGGGTTATTGAGATTGCCACTTTGGATACATTTGAGGTGATACTCTTGGTTTTTACAAATGGATCAAGCTGGGATAACAACAGCAGTCAGGACTGGACTATTCACTTTGGAGAAGGTCCGGAACCAATAGTGCATGAGGATACTGTTGGTGTTGAGATCATGGTTGATCTGGCTCCAGCCATACAAAACCGAGGATTCACCTATGGTGATACGGTGGAAGCCCGTTTGGGAGCATACGCCACAGCGGACAGTGTGATTACCATTGATCTTCTTAGGCAGGGAATCTCCAGCTATTATCGTGGAAACGGGGAAGTGACTACTACGATAGGTGACACGCTGGATTATACATACTTTGCTTATAATAAAGGCGATGAAAACTGGGAAGTTTATTATAATTATGACTATAGTGGGGATATTCAATCTGAAGCGCAATACCGTCAAGTGGTTGTAACAGGGTCCAGTATTTCAA
Organism: Candidatus Zhuqueibacterota bacterium; assembly: GCA_013202295.1. Classification (GTDB taxonomy): domain Bacteria; phylum Zhuqueibacterota; class QNDG01; order QNDG01; family JABMRT01; genus JABMRT01. The sequence goes on along the minus strand of JABMRT010000245.1, from coordinate 24,200 downwards.
TTGCAGATACAGTACGCAACAATTCCGGGCATGGTCGCAGACCACCATTTTTCCGTAATTTATCCATCATCGCGCAAGATGTTCTGGTTACGCTAACCTGTGATGTGCGTCCGGCCTATTATCATTTGCTCGGGGGTGGAAATACTCTGGAAGATATTCAGGGAACACTCGATGTGGTCAATCCTGATGATGCGATTAACTGGGGTCTGGCTGCCAACGGACCGATTACTGGTTCCTGGAGCAATGATGTGGGAGCAGACTGGGGCCCTCAGTTGCTGACCATTGACAACAAGGTCATGTATGATGATGGTACCCATGGGGATGTGGCCGCAGGTGACAGTATCTACTCCACACAATATCAGTTTTCTGTAGACAGTGCCCACACAGTCGGGCAAGAGTTTAAATTTGGCATCGGTGGTGGTGATAATGAAGGTGGAGAAGGTGGGTTTGGAAATAATCATGTGGAGAATATTGATGATTCTCAGTCCGCTTCCACTATTGCCGCGCAGTTCGGAAGTATCAATCCCGTCTTCTACTCTGAATGGGATTATGATATTCGAATTCCAGTTGGAGTTGCCGAGAATCCCTCAATCCAGCCGGAACAATACACGTTAAATCAGAATTATCCAAATCCGTTCAATCCGACCACATTGATCGAGTATCAATTGGCCAAGTCGCAAAAAGTGACAATCCGGATTTATAATGTGCTCGGCAAGGAGATTGTTACACTGATTCATGATCAAGCGATGGATGCGGGCTCTCATCGCGCTGTCTGGAATGGTACGGATCATTCAGGCCAAATGGTTGGCGCAGGTGTCTATATCTATGAAATCCAGGCCGGAGCCTTTACCGATTCTAAAAAGATGTTGTTCTTAAAGTAGATCACTGGTTTTTGTCTGATGAATTTCCCTCTCTCATCCCTTTTATTTTCCGGGGAGCAGATTCATTCTGCTCCCCGCCTCATTCATTTTGGGTTTAAATGGAAAACAAAATTATCTATTGTGCAGTGGTTAAAAATTGATTATTTTATATCCATTCCTAAAATCACCCCTTGAGAGGAGGAACGACCAATGAAAAGAAGTTATTTGATGATCACTGTCATTTTAATTGTTGCGCTGTTTGTGATGAACGTATCGGCACAGGACCCATTCTACTATGAAGATTTTGAAGAGGGTATGGGAAACTGGTGGATTGGATTTGAATCAGGCCAAGCAGATGGTATATCCAGCATTGATGATACCCCGGATTGGCTGGAAGGCAGCGCAAGTCTCATGGTTGAGATTTATGAAGGTGGAACTTCTGACTGGCATGTTCAGGCGCTGGATCACCTTGTTGCACTTGTGGCAGGAACGAGCTATGATGTCTATTTCATGGCCACAACCGATGGGGACGGTCCACTCAATTGCGATATCATCTGGTCTTTACCAGTTGAGCCGTATACAAATTATCATACTTTTGATAATCAAATTGACCCCGATCCTGAGGTTTATGGACCGTTTACCTGGGTATGCGAAGCTGATGCAGACATTGATCTGAAATTCTGGCTCGGTGACAATGAGGCATGTGTTGTATGGCTTGATTCAGTTGTGGTCGTTGAAACTCCCGAGAACGCAGTTGGTGGTTGCTGCCCGGATGATCCTGCTTCAGCTCCCAGTGCGTTTGGGCTTGAGCAGAACTATCCCAATCCATTCAACCCCAGCACAACCATTTCTTATCGGTTGGCTGAATCCTCTTTCCTGACTTTGAATGTGTACAATCTTGAAGGCCAGTTGGTCAGAAGCTTGTACAATGGTCAGTGCGACGCCGGTACCAATCAAGTGACCTGGGATGGTATGGACATGAATAGTCAGCCTGTTTCAAGCGGTGTATATATTTACCGCTTGGACGCACAGGGCGCGATCCAGAATTACTCTGCCAGCAACAAGATGTTCCTTGTCAAATAATGATTATCTCACGGGTTCAGGCATGAAAATGCCTGAACCTGTTTTCATCTTTTCATTCATCAGACTTTTTATCTTCATAGTGATGATTCATACAATGAAATTGTCCTTGGCATTTTTGCTGATGATAGGATAAAAGATGAAAATATTGTTCAAGTTTATTCTTTTCTTTGCTTTATTTTTCTGCAACCTTCTGGCTCAAAATAATATTCAAATTACTTTCAGGCATTATCCAGCATCGGAGCATGTCATTCGTACGTTTGTTCCGGGATCTTTTAACGGATGGGGACCGAACAGCAATGGGGTGATCGATTCCAATGCGCCTTCCCGGATGAAAAATACGGAAGCTTTTCAATTTTATTATAAGACATATACACTTCAAACCGGGCAAACTGAGCAATATAAATTTCATGAACATTTCAATGATGGATCACCTGGTACCTGGCTAACCGATCCACTTAATCCCAATATAAATACTCAGGATAACGACAATTCAGTACTCAATGTTCAAGAGGCGATGATTTTCGAAGTTTATCCTTCTGCGGGTTCTGTCTTAACGGATACCTTATCGTATTTAACAGCAGGTATTTTTATCTCCGATGCAGATGCCCTTCTGCAAGAAGTTTCCTCCATTCTCATTGATGGCGAAGTCGTTTCCTCCTTCACAGGATGGATGATCGATTCACTGTCCATTCTACATTATCAAATGCGGGATCTTGAAAATGGATTACACACCGCATTCATCCATGCTGAAACAGAAAATGGATTAATCCTTGAAGATTCCACACAGTTTACTTTTCGGGCCGGTGAGATCTTTTTTATCACGCCCAGTCATGACAGCATCCTTACGGCTGAAAAAACCATTCGTTGGCAAGTTTCGTTAGATGAAAATGCTATCCAGAGCCTGAAACTCGTTCAATTGGCACATGATCCTGTGCTGCTTACAGCTGAAACTGGAATCATGGATTATTCAGTCCAGCTTTATTACGGTGTGAATTCGTTCATGGTTGAGCTGACAGATACATCTGGCACGACATTTCTGACGGACACACTTCTACTTGAATTTCCAGAACCACAGGATCCTGTGCCCTCCATTCACTTTTCATTGGAAGACAATCAGATTCGTGTGACAGGAAGCGGAGGAGATCCACAGGGAAATCCGGTGCAATATATGTGGATGAATCAATCCCTCAATCCGGAAATCATCTCTAATCTTGAATCACAAACCGATTCTACATTTCTAATCGATCTGCCATCCTTGCCTGGAGATTATGCGATCCGGCTTGATGTTGTAGACGATGAATCCCTCACAGGACACTCAGTTCAATTTTTCTCCGTGATGGATGATTTGAGTGTCATGCTCCCAGAATCTGAAACCATCCCGTTATGGGTGCATGATGCACGTATTTACTGCATGTTCGTCCGCTCATATACAAACGAGGGCACACTTCAGGCGGCGACCGAAAACCTTGAGCATATCCGGGATATGGGATTCAGCGTGATCTGGGTGATTCCAATCATGGATGTGGAGGGAGTCGTAGATCAGGGTGTAAATATCGGATACAATATCATCGACTTTTTTAATGTGGAACCCTTTTACGGATCGAATCAGGATTTCAAGGATTTTGTGGAAGCGGCTCATGAAATTGGATTACGCGTGATTATGGACGTAACCCCCAATCATTCCAGCCGGTCACATCCCATTGCGCAAGATGTGCGATCCAATCAACTCTACAGCCGCTACTATGACTTTTATCAGCATGAGATTATTCCGCATAATGATATGGGATTGGGACAGTCTGTTTCGTCCGACGGCATAGTGTATTATTCTGCCTTTTCCGACGCTTTGCTCAACTGGAATTATTCAGACGCGGAAGCCCGGCAATACATGATTAATGTCTATAGGCACTGGTTAGCCGAATATGACATAGATGGTTTTCGTTTTGACGTTTATTGGGGACCAAATCATCGATATGGACGGGATGCATTTGATCGTCCGTTGCGCAATGCTTTACGTGCTTTAAAGTCCGATATTCTGCTACTAGGAGAAGCACCGGGAACCGGAGTGGGCTCTGAGCTGATCTATGCAGATCAATCAGGAGGAGTGGACATCAGTTATGACTGGAATCTGAACGGTGCTTTGCAAGGATTTCCTTCTGTGAGCAATCTGCATACACAATTACTAAATGGAAACTACCGTCCGGGGCCGAACTCGCTATTCCTGAGATTTCTCGAAAATCAGGATGAAGAGCGAGTAGCATACCGGTATGACAGTATCGAAAAAACCATTCCGGTATCCACTGCAATATTTGCGGGTACGGGCCTACCGATGATATTTCAAGGGCAGGAAGTGGGTATGGGGTATGGGATGGGTGGAGGTCGAGATTTTCGTGTACGCTCCACAGTAGATTGGGACAATTCACCCGTCACAATTCTCGCGCCCCATTATCAAAAGCTAGCGCAGATACGATCCCAATTCCCCGCATTCAGACGCCAGTTCGAAGACAGTAATGAAGATGGATTGATCAACAGCGGAGATCTGAACATTCAGGATCGTTTGCTCACATCCAATAGCTCGGTCTATGCAATGGCCCGACCTTTTCTGAACCAGAATGGTCTTGCAGTGATGAATTTCTCCAGCACATTCAAATCTGTGGATGTGTATGTCGATCCTGAAAGCTGGATGGAATTCAGCCCGCTGATGCGTCCGATTGATTTGTATTATCTGAATGACTTGTATCGGAATACATCCACTCAAATTCTTGGTAGTGATCTGGATACTCTCCAGATTGAGCTTGAACCGTATGGCATATCCATTTTCACAATTTCCCTTTCGCCGGATTCACTGATCCTGCCTGAATTGGCTGTTCGTGTTCAACCGGATGTGAAAAGCCTAACACTATCCCAATTCCGGTTGTATCCCAATTATCCCAATCCATTTAACGCAGGAACCATGATTCAATATGATTTACCAAAAAAGTGCGATGTTCAGATCCGAATTATCGATATTCTGGGAAGACGTGTAAGAAAACTGCACTCAGGGCAGCAGATCGCAGGGCATTATGAAATCCGTTGGGATGGGAAAAATGATGACAGCATGATTAGTCCGAGTGGATTGTATATTGTGATTGTGAAAATCGAATCCTATATCAAAAGCAGGAAGATTTGTTTAATCCGTTAATCGATAAGAAATTCCAATTCCAGGAGGAGAGATGACATTCGTTGATTACAGTATTGTAGTGATTTATCTCACGGCTATTGTGGTTTTGGGTCTACTACTTCAGAAAAAGGCCTCAGCGGGAATTGATTCCTATTTTCTGGGGAATCGTGGAATCCCCTGGTGGGCACTTGGTGCATCCGGCATGGCATCTAATTTGGATATCAGCGGTACAATGATCAATACGGCGTTCATCTTCGCCTTGGGTGCAACTGGATTCTTTATTGAGATTCGCGGTGGAGTGACCCTGATCATGGCCTTTCTAATGATCTTTATGGGCAAGTGGAATCGGCGTGGTAATGTGATGACCATGGCCGAGTGGATGAGGATCCGGTTCGGCAAGGGAAAGGAAGGAGATCTCGCCCGTATAATCGCGGCGATTTCATCCATCATCATGGTTGTGGCGATGATCACCTATTTTGCCATTGGCTCCGGTAAGTTCGTGGCTGAATTTCTCGGCATTCCGGATATGCTTGGGCTTTCCTCCCAATTCTGGGCTGCCACCCTGATGATCGTGCTGGCTATGATTTATACGGTTACGAGTGGTCTTTATGGCGTGGTCTGGACAGATGTATTTCAGGGTCTCCTGATCTTTGGAACAATCGTCTATATTTGCGTTTTGGCCATGACAAAATTTCCGCTGCCTGAAGCATTTATGACCTCATTGCCCATGAAAGATGGTACGTTTCAAGCGATTGAGACCACGCGTCAGGCCTGGACCAATGTGGTGCCCCCCTGGAAGCTCAATCTTCCCGCAGAGAGCACCTATTCCATTTACAATTTATTTGGTATTGCTATCATTTTCTATCTTTTTAAGACCACAATCGAAGGGGCGGGTGGCACTGGCAATTACATGCTTCAGCGATTTATGGCGGCCAAAGACGACCGTGCCTGCGGATTGCTGTCCCTGTTCTGGACGTTTCTGCTTTCATTCCGCTGGCCCTTTATCGCTGCAATTGCCAGTATGGGTATTGTGCTCGGGACACAGGGTTCCGTTATCGGCGACCCGGAAACGGTTCTGCCAGTAGTCGTCAATGAACTGGTTCCTACAGGAATGAAGGGATTACTCATTGCCGGACTGATCGCTGCGGCCATGTCCACTTTTGATTCGACTGTCAACGCGGGCGCGGCATATTGGGTTAAAGATATTTATCAGGCTTTTCTCAAACCGAACGCGTCCAAGAAAAGTCTGATGCGCCACAGCCGGTGGGCTTCCATCATTATCGTGGTTCTGGGATTGGCCTTCACATTGGTTATCCGAAATATCAATGATATTTGGGGATGGATTACCATGTCCATTGGCGCGGGATTGCTCGTTCCCATGCTGCTCAGATGGTACTGGTGGCGATTGAATGGATGGGGCTTTTCCATTGGCATGGTGGCAGGAATGATTGCTGCGGTCGTGCAGAAATTGGTTTTCCCGGACGTGCCAGAATATACATCGTTTATGTTTGCGAGCGGGATTTCTTTGATTGGTACAATTGTCGGCACATTGTTGACTCCCGCGACAGACCCGAAAACGCTGGAGGAATTCTACAAGCTTACACGTCCTTTCGGTTTCTGGGGACCTGTGAAAAAGGCACTTCGCTCCAATGTGCAAAAGCAGATTGATGCGGAGAATAAGCGCGACAAAATTGCAACTGTTATTGCGGTTCCGTGGCAGTTGTCGCTGTTCCTGACCATGATGATGATTGTCATGAAACGATGGGACAACCTCGGATGGTTACTCCTGCTGACCCTTGTCTTATCCGCAGGACTGTACTACTTCTGGTTCCGTCATCTATCGACAGAAGTGAAGGTAGAACAGACGTAAAGAGATCTAGTTTTCGAATTGAATTGAGGTATTTTATGAATCAACGCCGGAGTGGCATTCTCCTGCACATATGTTCATTGCCCACGAATTATGGTATCGGTGATCTTGGCCCTGAGGCGTATCGTTTTGTGGATTTTCTTGCGGAAAGTGGTCAAACCTATTGGCAGATACTGCCACTTAATCCTACCGATCCCAGAACGGACAATTCACCCTATCTGAGTATTTCGGCGTTTGCATTTAATCCATATCTGATTAGTCCCGATCGGATGATCGAGTCCGGTTTGCTTGAGATAAATGACTGCAGGCCGCTTTCAAAGAATCCGTCTAATACTATCTATCATCAAGAAGTGATCAAGCATAAGAATACAATTTTTGATCTCGCGTTCGAGAAATTCCGGACAAATTCCGATCATTCCGATTTTAATGAATTCTGTCGAACACAGGCTGTATGGCTGGATCCATTTGCAGAGTTTGTTGCACTTCGAAAGCATTTCAAAAACAAGATCTGGACAGAGTGGCCAAAAGAATTTCGGGACAGAGATGAGGGCGCTCTCGATGGATTGACAGAAGTGCTGGCTTTGGAAAGGGAACGTACAAAATTCCTTCAATTTCTTTTTTATCAGCAGTGGAGTGATTTAAAGTCTTATTGCAAAAAAAAGGGGATTCAGATTCTCGGAGACATTCCCATTTATGTAGCGCTTGACAGTGTAGATGTGTGGGCCAATCCTGAAATATTTAAGCTGGATAAAGAGAAATGTCCACTTTTTGTGGCTGGATGCCCGCCAGACTATTTCAGCGAAACTGGTCAGCTCTGGGGAAATCCGGTGTTTGATTGGAAAGTTTTGAGCTCTTCCAAATACCGATGGTGGATTGACCGGATCAAACACAATATAGAGTTGTTTGATTTTGTACGCATCGATCACTTTCGCGGTTTGGTGGGATACTGGGAAATCCATGCTGGAGAGGAGACTGCCATTAACGGAGAATGGATTCCAGCTCCAGCAAAGGAGCTGTTCACAGCTGTAAAAAAGGAATGTCCCAATCTGCCCGTATTCGCCGAAGATCTCGGCGTCATCACTCAGGATGTCATTGATGTAATGAATGAATTTGACCTTCCAGGCATGAAAGTACTTCAGTTTGCCTTTGGGGGTGAGATTTCGAAAAATCCGTACATTCCATACAATGTTCCGAAAAACTCTGTGCTATACACTGGAACGCATGATAATAACACAGTGCGCGGCTGGTTTGAGCATGAGTCCACAAAAGAAGAACGACAAAAATTATTTCAGTATATTGGGCATACGATATCCCCTGAGGATGCACCATGGACATTTATTCGGCTGGCGCTTTCATCCCCAGCGGATACAGTGATCGTTCCCATTCAGGATGTGATCGGTTTGGGTGTAGAGCACCGGATTAATAATCCTTCTACAATAGGAGACAACTGGAAGTGGAAGCTCGCTCCGGGACAGCTTGATTATTCTCTTTCCTTAAAGCTAAAAGAGATGATCGAGATTTACGGCAGGAAGAGGGACTAATTGAAAAGTCCCCAGTATCCAAAATAGTCAGTATACAGGGGACTTGTTTTCTTTAAAGCTCTCTTATAGATTCATTCAAAATAATATTTCGCTTTTTGTATTCGGACATCAGTTTATTAAAACAATCCTTATTCTGTCCAATAAATTCAGGTGGACAGATTCCCTTTTTTGAAAATAAACCAGAAATAACCTGACGTGCGATAATTGTGGCTGTGTATCCGGTGGTTCGTGCCATTGAGGTTGTCTGTGTTTTCTGATTAAATCTATCAAGCATGGTGTATTTGAGTTCTGTCCGTTTACCTGCTTTCTCACCTTCAGCGATCACTAGGAATATAGTCAGATCCTCTTCGCCGGGTTTGAATTTCCATTGTTTGAATAGAAGCTGTGATGTCAGATCCAGGGGACGGATTTTCTGTCCATTCACATCAATTGGTTCTGTATTCAGAAATCCACTCTCACTAAAAACACGCATCAGATTCGCATGTCCCGGATATCGGAGTGTTTTTTCTTTCATATCCGGGATATCCATCGTATTGATCAGAGTTCGGAGTCCATCAGTATTAAAAGCTTCAAGCTCCCCAATCTCCGGAAAGTGAAGAGATTCAATCTCACTTAAGGCAGGTCTCTCAACTTCTTTACCTGATTCCACCAGACGTGCTGTTCTTGTGTATTCCTCGAGCACATCAATGGGTGAGAACCCGGCTTTGTATTCATAGGGCCATTCCCGATCTTTTGGCAAACCACCCACATAACATGTGAAAGAGTTCACTTGATCTAATTGTGTGGTGGCATATCCTGCCAGGATATTACTCAGTCCGGGTGCTACACCACAATCCACAATAGCAGTGACATCCTGTTTGTGAGCCAGTTCATCCAGTAAAAAGGGATCTTCAGGAAAGAAGGCGATGTCCACCACATTCTTTCCAGCCATAATAATTTTCTTAAGTGTATCAAATCCCATGAATCCAGGAACCGCATTGATTACCAGATTCGCGTTTTCAAGTAATGCAGAAAAATCGTTCAGATCATCAAGAATGGTTTGTTTGGTAGATATATTGGGATCATTTATAAAGGGAGCAAGCATGGCTGGATCGCTGTCCACTGCAACAACCTGAATTGATTCATCAGCAGCCAGATCACGGATCATGGCACTGCCCACTCTACCTGTTCCGAGAATTGTGATTTGCATATATCACTCCCATTGGATTGTTAAATGTCAGGGTTGACTAAAGATAGATATTAGAATGGTGCGATGCAAATAAAAAACTCCTCAAAAAGAGGGGCTTTTTTTCCAATAGAAATTTTACTTCAATAGCGTTAAACGGCGGGATTCTGATCTATCATTGTTTTTGAGGCTGCAAATATACACTCCTGACGGGACAGATGTTCCATCATCCGATAATCCGTTCCAATTGATCTGATGTAATCCTGCAGTTTGGTAATCATTCATCAAAGTCTGCACATGACGGCCCGAAACATCATGGATGGCCAATGCGATCTGCCCATCTTTTTCCAATGTATATTGAATGGTCGTGACCGGATTGAAGGGATTGGGATAATTGGCGAGCAGGGTAAAATCCTCAGCCACAGTCTGAATATTTTCATCCACTGAGGTAGATCCAAACAGTTTAATCAACTCAATGCCATCTCCAGAACCGAGATTCCGGCTGTATTCCATGTCTGTCTCATTGTTCCAGTGTTCATGCACACCTTGACTGCTGATTGGTGTTCCAGAATTATCAGGATCATAGGTGATTCCTTCTGGCCAATCTTCGGAACTGGCTGCCTGATGCAAATAATCGTCAATGGCATTCCACTGTACATAATCATAGCGTGGTGGATTTTCGGAAGCATCATATTCTTTAAATTCTCTCTGCAGAATTTCAAGACAGACAGTCTCAATAGCAACGGGATCTTGTGAGAAAACGAGCGAAGAACACCAATCATTGTTGAAGGGAGAGGTGTAAAACTTTTGGGGTTTCTGATGCTCATATGAAGTAGTCCAGAGTCCATCCATAAAATAGAGAAGTGTTTTACCGCCCGTATGCTGGCTAGCCATGAGATCGACCAGGCATCGGTACATCCCATATTCAGTTCGCATCCCCGCATTATCCGGGTTCATGAGTCCTTTATGCAATTGCCATGATCCATCTGTGGTATTGGATCCGAAATGATTTTTTGCAAAAAAAGTGACTCCAGCCCATCGATGGCCCTTCATGGTCGGAATATTGAGAAGGTAATCCGCATCCATCATTTCCTGAAAGAATTTATGTGAACCGATTTGATTCATCACAGCTCTATGGTCTGAGTAGGTGATTCCTGTCTGGGTGCTGGCAGTCATTTTATGTCGGTTAGGTACATTGCGTTTTGAACAGTAATTGACATCCGGGAATTCAGCGGAGAAATAATAATATAGGTGGTTCCAGATGTCCGCCATTGGATCACCAATGTAAATATTTCCCTGAGGTACGCCAGCATTGTTTACCAAGTGCCTCAGCATGGCAAGGATAGTCTGTGGAGAGGTGTCAAATTCGATGTCAGCGTTGGGATTGATGTCTCCATTGGGCATGGCACCACTCCATGCAGTTACCGCATTAATTTTAATAAAGATGGTTTCTGTGGCGGAATATCCGATATCTCCTTTACCATGATTTTGGTTGAAATAATGGAATATTGCATCCCAGGCTGAAGCATCGGTTTCCGCACCGGTGAGTTCAAGAAGGCCATCGGAGAACATTTGATCCACTACAGTCTGGATTGTATTGGTATCAACCCAGTATGCATCATCGTGAGTGTTATTGGTGCAATTTTCATTGGTTGCATCCGGGTTGTACACCCAGACTACACGTCCGGGATTGATACCTTTTGCTTCACCGATTGGATTGTTGGCGCCATAGGGATCATCCAGAGGGGGGCTGTTAAACGTTGCATAGGAAGAACTCTGTGGTTGGAGAAATGCGAATCCTCCAGAAAGAATTGCGATTAGAACGAGAAACGTGCCTATCACGATTCTTGAATCCTGAAACCGCAGCCTGGCCTGTTTATACGCAAACACGGACACTGCAAGTCCTGCGACATAAACGACAAAGCTCGATGCGAGGGGGAACGCGGCTTCCATACAGGGGTAGGTCGCGCGGCTGGGTTTGGGGATCACACGGATGAGGAACCAGATGAGCGAGCCCAATCCGAGTATAGGAAAAAGTAAACGCGAGAACCACTTGGATTTGAATTTACGTCTACTTTCAGAAAATGAGTTACATAGCTTGCCATGTTGTTGCATGAAATTATCTCCCGAATTGACTTTGATGATTCATATTGGATATGCTGCATTCTAGCGTTCAAAGAACTTGTATTTTAACGATTTATACGTAACTTGTCAAGGATTAAAAGGAAAGCAATGTAAATGATTGTAATGTGCTTGTATTTATGAGGAGATTAGAACATATACCCTTCCAAGCAGGATGTATTCATACTGATTGTAAAAATACAGGATCTTCAAATCTCCAATGATATCGATTATTTCAGCCAGTCCCGGAATGTCATGTCATATGGATGTTTTTCAGGATCCAGGCCGCCAGTGCGGGGATAGATGTTGCATGTTTCGCAGAGCATGGGATTTTTGATTTCGCGGAAGGAAGTGCCCTTTCGGAAACAGGCACGCCCACGTTTCACGCGACCTGAATTCCACAACTCCAGTAATTGTTCGGGTGTGGAAATTGAAGTAAGTGGCTCACTCAGGGCATCGTCGTCGTGGTAGGCAAAACAGCAGTACGCCAACTGACCGGTTGGACGCAAGGTCATTTGTAGCCACAGGTGGGGGCAGACCACATCAGAACGAAAAGAGATGGGCTCATTGGCAATGGTCCCGGAGTCATGCCACTCAGGTCCGCGTTCTTGGGGTACAATTACCAATGGGCGAGCGTAGAATTTAAATCCCAGTTCCTGTGCCCGTTTTTGCGCTTCTGAAATATCCTGCTTGTTTCGTTTATGGTACAGATAACCCCATTCAACTGCAGGTCCTCTACTTGTTTCTTTAATCCTACGGCTCAGATATTTCATATTTTTCCAAACTTTATCGAAGCTTCCACCCACCCGGTAGTAGCCATAGGTTTCCTGACAAAGGCCGTCCACAGAGATGTGCAAGCGGGCGAGTGGCGACTGGATAATCCTTTCCACCATATCCATGTCATAGGCTTCCAGGTTGGTGTGCACAGAAACTCGGATTCTTTTTTTCTGACATAGCTCGAACATCCTAAAAATATCTTTATTAAGGAATGGCTCACCCAGATTGAACAGGTCGAGCATACGTAGATTTGGATTGAGATTCACGATGTGTTCAAACATTTCAAACGGCATGGCGCGCTGGGTCATTCCACTTGTATTCTGTCCGGTGGGACACAATGTGCATTGCAGGTTACAAATATTTATGGGATCAATCATCATACGAGCTGGCAGTGTAGGCATGGTCAGGGATCGTCTTTGATAAGCCCAGGTCAGTTTGGGCTGTGCGAGCGCAGTTCGTGCCACTTCAAACAAGGGGTAGCGGGTGAGAATTTTATGGATGGATTTAAAAAAGCCAGCTACTGCCATGAAATTAATCTCCGGTTCAGTTGATTCTGTCTATCCAGAAACATACGGACCATAGTATAGTGTCCACAGCCGTGAAAGTCAAATTGTTTGTGAGAATACACGAAAATGTTATTTTGCAACGAATCAGGATGATTGGATTAAATGTCCGGAATGCATGGTATATTTATGTCCGGTTTACAGGGAAGAGGTGGAAGTAAAATAGAAGGAATGTATGAATAGAAAATAAATATTTCAATTCAACATCAACCTCAATATAGATTATACCCATCCAGTTTATCGCTATCCTGGATGTTCTGATCCTGCTATATTGGTTTTAAAATGAAAGCAGACATTGCCAGATAAACATGTTTCCCAGTGCGTCGACATCCTCCCATATCCGTTGTGCGAGATCCTTGTCTCCGGTTATTTTCGGAAAGTCTTCAAGTTTTATTTCCCATGGGGTACAAACACCCGGTTTTACCTTCATATTTGGATTCTCAGACATCCCATAATCACTTCTGAAAACTGTATCCTGCGAAGGTGTGATGTCGGGATTGGACGCCACAGGATGTGAAACGCCAGATGAGTAAACACCATATTCCCGAGTGAAATCCGTGAGCGCTCTCAGGTTCTCAATGCGTGTATCATTTTGCATGATCGCACTGGCATCCATGATGTATCCACCGTCTTGTGCGACACTGTCAATGACTTTCTTACAGAAGTACGCACATCATCGGGTGGATGATACGAGAGAAGCATATTGGGTATGCCTCCGCTCAAGCAGAATTTATGACCCAATATCTTGTGGGTTTCGAATATATCTCCCTTGTCCACATGATACACTATGCTCTGATCCGGAAGTTCTGTAAAGCTGTGAAGGTGATGTTTCCAGTCGCCCTCCGCGTAAAACAGCGTCTGATGCCCGTTTCGCCATAATTCTTCGATAATGGGTTTTAATGTGGGCCAGTAATGAGAATCGAATTGACCCTCAGACACAAAAGGCATACATCCCCGATGCATCCAGAAGGCAATGGGTACCTGCTTATTGGCGTCTGCAGTTGAGAGAGCCACTTTGTAGAGGTGAGGCATCAGGGCTTCGCAGGCCGCAAGGACCTTTTCCGGTTGTTCGATCATGTCCATGGTCAGGCCGATATATCCTCGTAACTTGTCGCCGATTATATCAAATGGCGCTTTGAAGATACCTGCGATTGCAGAGACTGTACCCGATTCCGTACGCAAGGCATCGCATTGGGGACCGAAAGCTGTAAAATAGTTCAACATGGCCATGCCGCCCTTGACCAGAGCCAGGTTGTTGCGATATGTGGCTGGTTCTCCAATGGCACAAATATCAGTAGAAGCTCTCGGGAGCCACTTTGAATAGAGAAAAGCGGTCGGATCATCAATCAACTCATCGTACTCGTCTGCTTTCATGAAAGCATTTTCTTCATTAGGCTCTCTATATTGAAATCCGATATCCGGTGGAATGTCAATACCGGGGGTGCCGTAATATTTTATACCGATTGCTTGTGTCAGCCCGGTCCAGACATAAACCATGTTGGCAACCACAGCATCCCAATCGAAATCGGCAGCACATTTACGAGCAGCCTCGAAAGCTTTGTCGAAATCATGAGTCACCTCTTGACATGTGAAACCTGCATATCTGGCTGTAAACTCAGCGACAAAGGGACGTATTGGGATTTTGTCGGGTTTCTCATTGCGCATTGCCGTGAGATAACGGCCCAATCGCTCATTATAGAGTTGTTCCATATCAGTCATGATTCACCTCTTTTTGATATGATTTTCACAGACAATCCATAGATGCTCACAGAAACAAACAGGAAGTGGTTATTATTTCATAAAAATAATTTTTCGTGTGGTTCTGATTGTACCCGATTCAAGTACACATAAGTACATGCCGGAGGTGAGGTCGTCGGCGTTGAAGGTCACAGTGTGATTGCCTGCGGATTGTAATCCTTCAACTAAAGTCTTGACCTTTCGGCCAAGGGTGTCATAGATTGTAAGACGGATATCCGATTCAGATGGCAAAGAGAAAACAATCTGTGTCGCCGAATTAAACGGATTGGGAAAGGCGGGATAAAGTTTAAAATCGGCGGGCTTTACATTCTTCGGTTCTGTCGGGACATCAGTTGGATCGAGCCGTTTGAGAACTACATCATCAATGACCACATCATTATCAGATGAGCCCACATAAAAGACAATACGTGCCTGATGGGTAGTCGCATTCTGCATTTCAAATGCGTAGACAAACCGATTCGGAGTGGATTGAATATAGGTGGGGCCGATGTTACCATAATTGATATAAGGTGACGCTGAAGACTCCACTTTGGCAGTGATGGGCCGTCCCTGATCGGCGCGGGCGTCAAATTCGAAACTGTAGGTTTGTCCCTGATACAGGGTTAGATTGCCCTGTGTCAGGCGGATGTCCTCCAGATCAGATCCACCCTGTGCAATTTCAAAATGGCACTCAAAATTACTGGTGCTGATCGCGGCAGATGCCGAACCCTGTACATTGAGATTCCATCCTCCAATACCTGAATTAAAATCGCTGTTGTTGACCATGTTCCGGTTTACGGGGATAAAATTTGTTCGTACCCGTTCTTCATTGGAGAATGCGCTCTTATTCCCGTAGGAATCCATAGCGGTAACCCGGAAATAATAGGTTTGGCTTTCAGTGAAATCATTTTCATCCAGATTGATATATGGATTTGAAGTTGTACGCAACAGGGTGGTGGGGTTGGAAGTCGGTCCTCCGTAAACGCGGTATTCGACCACGTCCGGATCGCCGAATTTATTGAAGAGCAGGGTCACTCTGTCCGTGAAGGTTTCTGCAACCAGGAACGGTGCATACGCGTTGGATTGCCAATGGAAGCGGTGTACCCGGTAGCATTGAATGTGATTCTGAAAATTCATTTCAAATGCTTTTGTTCCGTCAGGTCTGACTTCCATCAGCTTGGGTACTTCCTCCATTCCCCAGTTAATCAACGTGTTGCCATTGGGGAGACGCTGCACATTGCCTTTGTAGGGGGCGTATTTGTCCGGTGTGTCGCGGAATTCCCAAACTTTAGTCACAGTCATGTCTGTGGTATCCACTCGAAATTCTAGCGCCCGTGAATAGGGGGGATTGTGGTACATGCCATTGTCGAATACCGTGTAATTGCCGTTGGGCAAGACACGAATGGAGTGCTGCATATATACAAAATCTTCCATATCCACATATTCGAATTGATTCTGACTGCCGCCCAACCGCCACATGATTTCACCCGTATGTCGGTTGATCTTTGTGATCTCATTCAACATCTTAGGGGAAATGAGATAATGGCCGTCCAGATCTACAGCGATGGAATTGGTATGCAGATAATCGATGGTGGGCTGCTGGAGATCTACATACTCCGCATCTGTAATCTCATAATTACCCGGATCTGTACAAAGCCAGATAAATACTGGATTGTCATTGGCATCCATTTCGATGAGGTGATAGTCAATGACCGTGGCATTGGGACGCCCACCGGGCACGATCTGACTCATATTCACAGTCCGATACTGCATGGCGGTCACAAGATAATTGCCATCCGGCTTGATCAGCAATTCATGTTCGTCGAT
This sequence comes from Candidatus Zhuqueibacterota bacterium, assembly GCA_013202295.1. Taxonomy (GTDB): domain Bacteria; phylum Zhuqueibacterota; class QNDG01; order QNDG01; family JABMRT01; genus JABMRT01. The sequence goes on along the minus strand of JABMRT010000245.1, from coordinate 7,502 downwards.
CTGGAAACCAGACGGCGCGAAAAAGGTATCGACTACTGTATAACTTTCATCCACAGCAATGTATCCCCCCCCTCCGAATCCTTCACGTACGGTCATGGTGACCACACCAGTCGGCTGTACCTTAAAATCCCTTCTGCTATCGGGCACGTACCAGTAAAATACAGGATTACCTGAATTGTCTAATATCATGTTTACATATTTCTCTGCTTCATAATTGGCGAAAATATATCCATCATCGGGATTGTCATTGATCGTGATGTCAATATAGGGAAAATCGGAAGGTATAGAGACGCCATTCAATACAACAACGCCATCCTGATTTGGTGTGTATCTCTTCTGTGTGACCTCCGGAATAAAATCATGCGAAGCAGAGGGTTCTTCAACTTCAGGAAATACGGCTTCCACAGGCGCGATAAAAAAGGTGATTGTTGTATCTACGAAGGATTCGGACTGTCCATCCAAATATGGCTTTAGTTTAACTGTTACCAATTCTCCGGATTGAAAAGGATTTTCCGGATAATAAATAATTGTCTTTTGATCAGTAGACACAACAGTTCTTCCCTGAACATGTCCGGACTGCTCACCTCTGATTTGAATGAATGATTCCAGATTGGTAATCTGATCAGGTTTGATTTTCTGAAATCGAATAATGATGGGGGACTCTTTTACGATCCAGCTTGCATTGTTCTTTGGGTAAAGATATTGAATGGAATGGGAGGAAGATGAATAAGTCATTTCCATGAAGGTCAAAGATAGTAGAAGGATCAGATAGTTAATTTTCAAGTTCATCATTTTCGCATTCCATTTGATTGGTAACATTCCATATAAGGTAGGATACCCTCGAATAAAAACAAATCTTTTTATAGAACGGGGATAAAAAAAAGCCGCTCCATTGGTTTGGAACGGCTTTTTCGAAAAAGTGTCCGAACTTATTTCATTAACACCATTTTCTGTGTGGTTCTAGACATCTCTGATTCAAGTATGCAGAGGTACATGCCCGAGCTGAGGTTTTCTCCATCAAATGTGACGGTATGTGGACCCGCAGCCTGATTGTCCTGAATCAATGTTACAATCTCACGTCCCATTGTATCGTAAACTTTCAGGCTAATTTTAGAATTCACAGGAAGCGTGTACGTGATTTGTGTTACTGGATTGAAGGGATTTGGATAATTGGGAAGAAGGGTAAATTGAACGGGAGTCTTTACTGACCGTGAAATGTCATCCACTGAAGTGGCGACTTGTTCTTCGAACCAGACTCTGGCCCAGAGGGTCCATTGCTTCAGAATCGTGATACTGGCGAGGCGATCGCTGCCATGACCACCAATATAAGCCGAGATAATTTCCTGTGAATCACCGAGTTCCATCTCAGTTGGGCCGGATGCCATGATAAATCGACGCGAACCAGGGGGAAGCTGTATTCCATCCACCCAACCTATGCCAGTAACCGGATCACCGGGACACATGAACATGGTCGGATTGCTCTCGTTGTCATAAAAGGGCCCGCCGTTACGGGGCATGCGTCCGTTCAGAAGGTTATAAACCTGATCAGTACCTTCATAAACGCCCATATCCGGATCTTGAATTGAACCTCCAGTTCCTTTATGCCAGAAGAAAGTCATGGGTATTGGATAATCCGTCATTTGGGATTGAGAGTTTTTGGCAGCTTGTCCATTCATAATAGCAGAAGGTCCTTGTAACAGACAGCAGCCGAATGCGGGGGGAGTCATCTGCAGAATCCCAAACATATCATCTGTATTATCAGAGTTGTAGCCGTACCCCAGTTGGAGGAGGGTATCGCATCCGGCGTAGTCATCACTGTAAGTACCGATTTCGGTATCCATAAAAAGTCCAAAAAAGAGGCTATCAATGTGGGCGGTATCCGGCGCAGCTGCATATCCTTTATACACAATCTTGTGGCTCTTATACACCACATGACGCAGGGCTTCTTCCAGATCGGTGTTGTAATAGGCGTGATCCTCAGGCAGTTCAAGGCCGTTATACGCCCAGAGTGTTACCTGAATTTCAAATCCGGTGGGGAGTGCACCATATACACCCGCTGATTTGGTTTCATCCAGATCGTTAGCGACATACCAGATGACCATGTCTGCATCCATCAACCCGGGTGCTTCATTGCCGTCCATAATGCCATTTTCATTGTTGTCATAGAATGGGGCACCCTGATCCCAAGGCCAGTTATCCCAGTCATTTTCAAGCCAGCTTCGCAATGAATCGATATGATCCTGTGTGACAGCTGATTCGTCCACATTAAAATAATCGGACGCATCCACTGTGAGGTCCGCGGTTTGCCAATCAGGGCGAATGCGCCATATTTTAGCATCTTCCGGATCTTCGGCAATACCTTTGGCCAAGATTCTCCCAGGTTGGAATCCCATAATTGTGTAATAGCTACCCCCCGCGCGTTTGCTCTGTTCCAACCCATCATGGACATAACCGCCCCAGATTAATGCGTCAGAATAGGTGACATTCGCAGTTTTAAACGGATAGATAATTCCTTCCTGAAGAGTTGTGTTGGGATTATTTCCAATCAGATTGTCTGCACGCACCCACATTTCAATTTCATTGATAGACATGAGGGTGGATTGGGGATGTGTTTGGCTAAATGCCATTGATGAAGATAGGACTACAATCAGGATGGAGAAATGAATAAACCATCGACCCCACATAAAATTTCGCATGATCTGACTCTTTTCTAATTGAGACGATTGTACATTAAAAAATCCATAAATGAATTTGATCTGACACATTGACATGCATCATTGGTCGACTATCAGCTCAAACCAAGAATATATTTCTTTGTTATTTTATTCTTAAGCAAAATGTATTTCTCTACAAGAAGGGGGAAAATCATTCCCGCCATTATTGCTGTGAGTGCGATGATTTCGAAAGGAACGGTGATAAATGTGAAAATCTGAAGAAATACAATACGCACAGCGCTTTCAAAAAAGGAGTGAAACAGAAAAATAGACATGGAATAAACGCCAATTATGATCAGCCAGTTTTTACCATAATCAGACTTAAGGGAGGCAATCCATTGGCTTAAATTGATAATGAAAAGTGATCCAAGTAATCCCAGCAAAAGCCAGGGAATGTATGCGATATTAACTGGTCTGATGATGTTGGTGTATCCATATATGATATAGGTGATGATGAACAGCATAGCACATCCTAAAATCTGGGTCAGTTTGCCGGTTATAACTGTCCGGTATATTCTGCCATTCTCATTCAGCAAAATTCCGAAAACGAAGAATGGAAAATTGAACACGATCTTGTTCAATCCTTCATAGGTTTCGCTAAGATACAGGCTGCCTAAAAAGAACAGAAAGATAATTAAAACATTATTTTTCAGGATTTTTCTCATCACTGGATAGGTGATGAAATATATTATGAGGGCATGGATGAACCACAAAAGGGGCATGTATGAGAAGACAGGATCAAGGAGGAGGACAGACAGGCTTCGTAAATTGACTGGATATTCCAGCTCGAAGAATAAACTTGCAATCAGTTTAAGTACAAAGAATATGAGTGTGAGTGATAAAAAAGGATAGAGCAGTCGCTTGACTTTTTTTTTCAGTAGTGTGCCATATGAATACTTAGCATGTTTGTATAAATATCCAGATAGCATGAAGAAGACGGGCATGTGAAAGAGGTAGATAATTTTACGCATTTCTTCCCAGTAAGTGGGTACATGGGCAGGATAAAAATGACCGATTACAACCAGGATGAGAGCGAGTCCTTTTGCGATGAAGATCCATTGTAGAGATTTTTTATCAGTAGTCATGGGTTTGATTTCTTGAAATTCAATACAGGATTCAGATCCGCATAATGTAGAATGAATATCAGTTTAATATTTATTAATGCAGATGCGCCGGTTGTTTGTAATGGAAAAGATAAAAAATAATTTCCATCAGTACAACAAAAAATACCCATACCGGGCTAAAAAGCACAATGTCACCGGCATCCAGAATGTGCAGACTGGAGTCTGCCCAGGAGAAGGGGAAGCCCCAGAAGAATACCGGTGTCGTGGCGTATTGAAAGGTGTCCAGTAAATAATGAAGGCTTGCGCCACCCATCAGATTCAGAAATGCCCGCTTACGGATGGATGATTCAAATAACAAGGTTAGAATGATGCAGCAGAGCAATGTACCGGCTGGTGTATGCAGGGCAAGCGTCCATTTCAAAGTCGAGGGAAATGCGATGTTCAGTGCTCGGCTGGTGATGTCGGGTAATATCGTTCCAAAATAAAAAAGGATACAGAACGCATTCGCATGTGTGCCAGGATGCGCTCTATCCCACGGTCGTTTGATGAGATGGCTGATTGCCACATGTGTGATTAGGTCAGGCATTTGGCCTCAAATGAATGGTTCCGGTTCGCCAGTCAAACCTGAAAGACCGTATTCCAAGTATAGCGATAAAAATTACAGTGAGCAGGGAAAGGTATATTTTATATCCCCGATTTTTAGCGATCTTGACATGACGGGCGATTAGATACCCCTCTTTATGATACACTGCTTCCAATCCGACCCATTTGTCCTGAATTAAACCTGTGGTATCGCAAAAAACTCGCATGGACCGACCGCCGCGTTCGGTCAGTAAAAATCCGTCTCTGTAAATTTCCTCGATTTTTGGATAGAGAAACTGATTCACGGTCTTGCCGTCAAATCGCACTGGTTCCTCCATTGCTTCCCCAAGCAGAAGCCAGGGACTATTTGAGGCCCCCCATTTGCAGAGAGCAGCAAGCGTTCCAAGAATTATCAATATGAGAATCCATCTCAGCATGAATTTTATATCCCGTTCCTAAAGGATAGAAATTTACTGAGCAATTGTTCTATTCGCAAGAGTTTTAACAGGTTGTGCTTGGTTTTTTGGGTGGATGTTTTTATTATTGGTTTAATAAATATTGTATGTATTTCTATGGAACTATACTGATCTCAATGGATAATGTGATTCAAATACGCGGTGCGCGAGTTCATAATCTCAAGAATATCGATCTGGATCTGCCACGCGGCAAGATGATCGTCGTTACCGGCCCTTCCGGATCGGGCAAGTCAAGTCTTGCCTTTGACACCCTGTTTGCAGAAGGACAGAGACGGTATATTGAATCGCTTTCAGCGTATGCCCGCCAATTTCTTGAACGTATGGATCGGCCCGATGTGGATGAGATTCGAGGCATATCACCGGCCATGGCACTTGAGCAGAAAAATACATTCCGCTCCTATCGATCCACAGTCGGCACGGCCACTGAAGTTCTGGATTACATCCGTCTTCTTTTCGCGCGCATCGGGATTGTCATGTGTCCCGATTGCAGGCTAGAAGTAAAACAGCATGGTATGATGGATGTGCTGCAAGCGGTCTCCAGCCTGGAACGGGGGCATCCATTCATGATCGGATTTCCGCTGGTGCTTGAAAATCTTGATATGCATGCCGTTATCGACGGGCTCATTGCCCAGGGATTTGTCCGCATGCTCAATTCCGGAACCGTACATCGGCTTGAAGATTTTGATCCTGCCAAACTGCATGAAGGCAGTTATATTCTGGTTGACCGGCTGGAAGCTGGCGCTTCGTCCACGGCACGGATTGCAGATTCTGTAGAAATCGCGTTTAAACATGGCCAGGGCACTGCTGTGCTGATCCCAGAAGGCCGGATGCCGAGATTGTTTTCTGAATCATTCACGTGCATCAATTGCAGCCGATCCTTCATTGAACCTCAGCCACGCCTTTTCTCTTTTAATAATCCCTTTGGTGCATGCCCGACCTGCAAGGGATTCGGAGACACAATCAGCATTGATATGGAACGGGTGATTCCCGATCCATCTCTTTCTATCAATCAGGGTGGAATTGAGCTTTGGAACTCACCGAGCAATCGATCGATTTTGATAGATTTGAAAGAAATCGCTTCGGATTTCGATATTGATCTGGATGTTCCCATTGCATCGCTTTCGGACATGCAGATGGATATCCTGAAACAGGGGGCAGGTTCATATCCGGGGATATATCCGTATTTTAACTGGCTTGAAACCAAAAAATATAAGATTAGTGCACGGGTGCAGATGGCCCGGTATCGCGGGTATTACACATGCAAAGCATGTTATGGATTGCGGCTTCGGCCCGAGGCATTGTGGGTGGAAGTGAATCGTCGTCATATCGGGCAGGTAACACGCATGTCCATCGAAGAAACGAGTGTCTTCTTTAAAACCTTGAAACTGTCGCAGTTTCAGGAGGAGCTCATAAAACAGGTACTGCGCGAACTCAATGATCGACTGAAATATCTGATTCATGTCGGACTGGGATATTTAACCCTGGATCGCCGGTCTGCCACACTATCGGGTGGAGAGGCTCAACGTATCAGTCTGGCCACTGCGCTTGGATCGCAACTCACGGGAAGCTTGTATGTGCTGGATGAACCAACCATCGGGTTGCATCCACGTGATAATCAGAAACTCATCGGGATATTGCTGAAGCTTCGTGAATTGGGTAATACCGTTGTCGTGGTGGAACATGATCGGGAAATGATGGAATCAGCAGATCAGATTGTAGATCTCGGGCCGGGATCCGGTTTCTCAGGTGGTCAGGTGATGGCTCAGGGATCGGTGGCTGCTATTTGTAAAACCGAAGGATCACTTACAGGCGAGTACTTAATAAAGAAACGAAAAATCCCAATCCCATCCCAACGAAGAACGGGACAAGGATCCTCAATACAAATTAATGGCGTGACTGAACATAATTTAAAATGTATTGATGTAAATATACCGCTCAACAAGTTGGTGTGTGTGACAGGTGTATCCGGCTCTGGAAAAAGCTCATTGATTACTGATACACTGTATCCGGTTCTAAAAAAAGACAAGGGAGCATGGAAAGAAAAGGTCGGAGCATGCAAGGACCTCCATGGCGCAGATTTGGTCGATGCGATTGTTCTTGTGGATCAATCCCCAATCGGGCGGACTCCACGCTCCAACCCGGTGACCTATGTGAAGGCGTTTGATACGATTCGTAAATTGTTCTCCGAAACGAGACACAGTCGAGCGCGAGGTTACAAACCGGGATCTTTTTCATTCAACACGGCGGGCGGACGCTGTGATACCTGTGAAGGTACCGGTGAGTTGGAAGTGGAAATGGTTTTTCTCGCAGACTTGAAATTGACCTGTGACATGTGTGGAGGCAAGCGCTTCAAGAAAGATGTGCTCGATGTGCAGTATCTGGGCAAGAATATCCATGATATACTTGAAATGAGTGTGGATGAGGCGCTTGTATTTTTCCATGACAAAAAATCGATTGTACGACGCCTTCAAACCCTTGTGGATGTGGGGCTGGGATATCTTCAGATTGGCCAGCCAGCCACGACTTTATCCGGTGGAGAAGCACAGCGGGTTAAACTGGCCGCGCATTTGCTCCAGAAACCGGGCAAGCATATCCTCTATCTCTTTGACGAGCCCACAACGGGATTGCATTTTCATGATGTGTCCACTTTACTGGATTCATTCAAT
>JABMRT010000244.1 GCA_013202295.1 Candidatus Zhuqueibacterota bacterium | reverse complement strand
GCTTATGGGAGTGTATTATGCACCCTCCGCCCTGTTTATAATCGCTTTCTTCTGCGGCCTTTTGGTCATGCTCCACGTTACGATTGTCATATCAAAGCTCACAGAACAAAATGCGATTCTGGCTCAGAAAGTGGCGTTGCTTGAAAATAAAATAGATCAGCTATCTCAAAAAAAGGGCGGCAACAATCCATGAAAGGTATTTCATCAAAATGGGCAATCCTTATTCTGTGCGGATTCGTTGTCGCACTGCGCATAGCATTTATTCTGATAAAACCTGAAATTGGTGATCCGCTCTGGATGGATTCTTTAAACTACAATCGCATTGCGCACAATATCATGATAGGCAATGGATTTGCCATTTGGCATACACCGACTGTTTTTGTCGCGCCGTTATACCCTCTTTTCCTTGCCGGGATCTATAAACTATTTGGTGTTCATTATATTCTGGTGAAGGTCATACAGATATTGTTATCAGGATTGACTGCCTGGATCGTATTTTACATTGCAAAACGACTTTATAATGAAACAGTCGGATTCATTACGCTGGTATTATTCGCCCTGCATCCTGCACTTATAGCAATTCCGGCTTATCTATATAATGAAACATTGAATATCTTGCTACTCTGTGTCGCTATTCTGTTTTTAATCCGTGCTTTTCAAGAACCCTATAAATGGCTGGATTGGGCTTTAGCGGGATTCTTTCTTGGTGTCTCTACCCTGGTGAAGGGGAGCACACAGATGTTCCCTCTGTTTCTTCTCGGGATCATGCTTTGTTTTTCAGCCTTTCGCAGGTATTGGAGAAAATGGTTTCTCTTTTTTATGGTATTCTGCATGGTTTTAATACCATGGACTGTTCGCAATTATATACATTTTAATGTGTTCCTTCCGGTAGCTACGGGTTCTGGCGAGGTGCTTTGGACAGGTAACTATCTACCATTTGATGGTGAACACAGGCACGATGAAACCATTGCCAAAATTGACGAACTGGCCGGAGGCAAGTCGCTAATTGAACGCAATCGCATTCTTGCAAAGGAAGCGAAAAAAATGATTCTTGAGAATCCATGGGCCATCATGCGATTAATGATGAAGAAGTTTTATCGGTTTTGGTTCCAGGTGTATAAGAATGTGCCAACCGGTTATGATCGTCCTCCCAGTCTTTTGTTCTCTCTTGGTCTTGGCATCATTCATTTGCTGGTTCTAATCACAGCAGTCATCGGTATGATTCGAACCCATTGGCGGCGCCTGGATATATGGATACCTGTATTGTTCGGTGCCTATTATACTGCCATCCATGTGGTCACATTGGCAACGCCCCGTTACCGTCTTCCCCTTATTCCTTTGGTGTTGATTTTTTCCAGCTTGGGGATTAGCGTGATTCTATCCAATATGAAGGTCCGATTTATACATGGGCGCAAAGCAAAGGAAAACATAGATGAGATTTAATTTCAAAGAGTTACTATTGTGATTCATGCCCATAAATATTTAATGGTTAAATAGATGCGAGTTGCCGTTTTTATTATTGGCGGATTGATTGCGATTATTCAATTGCTATCAGGAAAAAATTTCAGGCGCAATCTGCTGTTTCTGTTGGGATTTTATATTGTCATTTCTGTTGGATGGGTGTTTTATCATTATACGGGATTTTTACTGGTTGACTTCCCAATACTCATTCTACTTATAACCGGCTTATTCAGTAAACCCCGGTTACGATTTGCCATACCTAAAGTTGGAAAACCTCTGATATTGCTTTTTTTATGGATGTCCTTCACCTCATTTTTCGCTATCAATTCAGGATGGGCCTTTGCCGAGATTTCAAAATTCTTTAGAGCCTACCTGGTATTTATTTGTGTGGTGAACTTTGCGAGAGAGCGATCACATTTAAATGCACTTCTCTATGGATTGTTTTTCGCATTAGTATTTGAAAGTCTGGTGGCAATGTGGCAATTGAGATTTGGGTATGCCGGATTATGGGCATTGGGGGAAAATCATGATCCATGGCGTGCAAGTGGCACATTTTATGTGCCTCATTATCTCTCAAATTTTATCATCTTTCTTTTGCCTTTAATAATTCGGATGTTGGTCTTTCAAAGATCCTCCCGTCCGATTTGGGGATATGTCTATACATTTATGGCGGCGTCTGGTGCTGTTGCACTTCTTGCCACATACACAAGAGGGCCCTGGCTTGCGTTTATTATCTCAACGGCAATAATGTTTCTTGTGAGTATGCTGAAAAATAAATGGCGGCCAAAGGTACAATGGGCCACGATCGTGGTGGTTATCATTGGAGCTATTTTTATAATACGGTACAGCACTGCCATTACTAATCAATTCGGAGAAGATCGCAACACATCAAGAGATATTCGTTTTGATCAGTTCCGCGTGGCTTATCGAGTCATACTCGGAAATCCAATTATGGGAACAGGTCTTGAGAATTATGAGTTGGTATCTCCAAACTATGTGACACCAGAGGAGCGGCTTGATCCAAGATCCTGGCAGTTCGATGAAATGGTACATAATTCATATCTGTATTTTCTTGCACAAGCAGGAGTAATAAGTAGCCTTCTTTTACTCTGGGCTATTTTTCAATTTTTTTCTGCAGGATTTCAGGTGATCAAGTCTCAAAGTACGTATATCTCAAATTTGGGTATCGGTATTTTAACCGGTTTCCTGGCGATTTTTTTAACACTGCTATCAGCACCGGATATCAGAAGTGAGCAACTGTTGATACAAGCAGGTGTGATGGCGGGCCTTTTATTTGCTCTATATATTATTGACCAACAACATCGTCGGGAAATGCAGAATTTGAACCGTAATCGCTCGGATGTTAATCATGTTGAAATACAATCAGAAAGGCATTCATGATTCAAAACCATTTCGCAGAAAAAATTCAATCCTATTATTCAAAGAATACCAATTTGGTGAGTTCCCCTTTTTCCAATCTTGAACAGATTAATAGCGATTTATATAATCGTGTTTTTTCACAGCTAGACATTGAAATTAAAAATAAACAGATTTTAGATGTGGGTTGTGGCGGGGGTCTGTTCTCACACTATTGTAAGAAACAGGGTGCTGATTATACCGGTTTGGATATTACGTTTGAGAATTTACGTCGCGCTTCATCCAATGGGTATGGTGTTTATCTTCAGGCAGATTCTCAAAAACTTCCTTTTCCGGAGCAATGTTTTGAATTGATTAGCGTGATTGACAGTTTTGAACATTTCCCGAATCCATATGAAGCAGCCGATGAATTTAAACGCATCCTTAAACCTGATGGAGTGATTTTCCTGTCGGTTCCAAATTATTTTAACGTGGGTGGATTGGTTAAAAAGATTCTTGAAAATGTGGGTGGGTGGGATCCAGACAGCTGGGCACCCTTTGATCAATGGGAGCCTCAGGTTTATGAGCATTTTTTTACACCTGGCAAAATCAAACGATTATTCAAGGTTGCCGGATTTAGTAACTTTCGTTTGGTCAGTCTGCCCGAGAATTACTATGTGGGTACATTGCCATGGGTCTGGCATCCGAAATGTCCGGGTAAAGTGGCAAGGCTGGTCGAAATTGCCCAACGTCCATTCGGACGTATTTTCAGTCAACTTATGCCTTGGTTTGGATTGCATAATATCTGGAGGATTTCCTGAGAATCAATGAAATCCGCGACTATTAAAAAGAATACCTATTTTGTGGCTATCGGGCAGATCGCGCAAAAAGTATTGGCATTTGCGCTGGTACCCCTGGCAGCCCGCGGACTGGGTGATGATGGTTTCGGCATTTATTCACTGGCCGGAGCGATTATGTATTTTGTTCTGCTTATGAATGATATCGGGATCAATCATTATATCACCCGTGAGATTGCCAAAGATCGAAGCCAGGCCCAGAACACATTTTATCACGCATTTCTTATCAAGTTGTTAATGATTGGTATAAATATTCCGCTCTTGCTCCTTTTTTTAAAGTTGACTAATTATCCCGGTCAAGCGGATACAGCTATTTTAATTCTCTCTGGTTATGGCATTCTCAGCTCCATGATTCAACTGGTGATTGGCATTTTTCAGGCTCATGAAGTGATGAAGTACGAGGCGTTGATATATACCATTGAGAAATCCGCTATCACTGCATTGGCTGTTTTCACATTGCTTATGAAGTGGGGACTCCTCGTATTTTGTGGTACGTTCTTAGTAGGCGGATTTCTTAGTCTTTCTTTGGGCTTAATGATTCTTTTCAGAGTATTCAGATTTCGTCTAGGCACATTTCACCTTGATCTCTCATTTGTTCGCCGACTTTTTGTAGAAGGAATGCCGTTCGGTTTATCCTTGATCCTTGCATCTGTTTATAGCTATATCGGTATTCTCGTACTGTCATTTCTCGAAGGTCCTGAGGTAATCGGGTGGTATTCTGCGGCATTTCGTCTGATCGCACTAACCACAATTATACCAATGATCCTTGTCGGATCGACTTACCCGGCGCTGTCACGATTCGGAGCTGAACCGAACTCCCAGAAAACGGACTTGGTGTATCGATGCGTGAAATACCTGACTTTCATGGCTCTGCCGCTCATAGCCGGGGCAACAGTACTCTCAACAGGCGTTATCAATCTTGTTTACGGAGTCGATTATACGCATTCTATCGTTATTTTAAGAATTCTGGTCTGGGCAGCAGCTCTTATTTTTTATAATTATTTTCTGGGCGGGTTTTTAAAAGCCATGAATGCACAGAAGCGACTTGTACGAATTCAGGTCTGGGGCCTTATTGTCAACCTGGTCATGAATGTAATTCTAATCCAGTACTATTCATTCACAGGCGCAGCCTATGCCACTGTACTCACAGAAGGATTCATTTTTATCGCATGTCTGATTGCTGCAAGCCGGTTTGTTGCGCGACTGCCTGAATATCAATTCATTGGTAAAACTCTCATTGCTACCTGCGGGATGATCGGTGTGGCTCTGCTTGCCCGGGCAATCCATATATTACCCCTTATTCTGATCTGTGTTATTACATATACATTAATCCTGTATGGAATTAAAGGTTTTACATTGCAGGAGATCGTGCCATTCAGGATGCAAAAATGGATGAACCGTGCATGATTCGTCCCCTTAAAATCCTCATGGTCAACAAGTTCTTTTATGTTAAAGGCGGGTCCGAGCGATATTTCTTTGAGCTGAGCCATCTACTCGAATCCAAAGGGCATACGGTGATACCTTTTGCGATGCATCACCCAAACAATGTGGCTTCCCCATACAGTGAATATTTTGTTGAGCATACTGAATATAACACATCCGGCTTTCGACGTTGGATCGATCAGGTGCACCAGGCTGGCAAGATGATTTACTCACTCCATGCGCAGAAACAAATCGAAGCCCTGATCCAGAAAACCCGGCCGGATATCGCTCATCTGCACATGATTGATCATCAGATATCGCCATCCATTCTACCCGTACTGAAGAAATACAATATCCCGGTAATCCAGACTGTGCATCAGTACAAACTGGTTTGTCCGAATTACCGGTTGTATATCCCGCAGAAAAGAGAGATTTGTAGCCGTTGTGTGGGTGGTTCATTGATTCATCCAATCATTCAAAAATGTCACCGAAACTCACGTGTTGCCAGTGGGATGGTCGCGCTTGAAGCTTTCATTCATCGTACGATACGGATCTATCGCCATATCAATTTATTTCATGTTCCGAGTCATTTTATGGGGCAGAAATTGATTGAGGGCGGGATCCCGAAAGATCGAGTGGCGCACGCGTTTTATACGATTGATATGGATTCCTTTCCCTTCTCCTCCAGGTCCGAACCCTATTATGTGTATGTGGGCCGGCTATCCGATGAAAAAGGCATTCTGACACTGATTGAGGCGGCCCGGTTTAATAAAGATTTTCGACTTTTAATTATTGGAGATGGGCCGCAGCGTAATCAGATTGAACGAATTATCCAGGATCAAGGACTCCATAATATTGAATTGACTGGTACGCTGGACAAGTCTGCTTTGCGTAAAATTGTCGGTAAAGCTCGATTTTTAGTGGTTCCTTCTGAATGGCACGACAACTCCCCGCTTGTGATTTATGAAGCTTTCTCAATGGGTAAGCCTGTAATTGCCTCCAATCTGGGTGGCATGCCAGAATTGGTCGATCATGGCGAAACGGGTCTGCTCTTTCCTGCCGGGCAGGTGGAATCGCTTCGAGACGCAATCCGGCGATTGATGCAAGAGCCTGAGACAACTCAGATCATGGGTCAGAATGCGCGCAAGAAAGCAGAGCAACTGTTTCACCCTGAACCCCATTACTTGCAGATGATGGGATTTTATAAAAGGCTTTTAAATTAAACATGAACGGTATGCTGATTTCATGAAAATTGTCTATTTCAATTACTTATATGATTTGTTCGGCATCTCAATCGGTTCGACTCGAAAGGCTGAGCAGTTGATGCGAGCTCTCTCTGAAATCGGCCATGATGTAAAAATTTACTGGATGAAGAAACAAGACAAATATACCTATGATGTACAGATGCAGGAACGCAGTCGGATCAAACACTGGTTTTCAAAGTATCTGCATGATCCGAGACAATTACTCACGAATATTATATATATCTATAAAGAATGGCGTATTCTGAGTCGTGAGAAGCCGGATCTTGTTATTTCACGGCTTGAGATCCATCTTTTTTCATCATTGCTGCTTTGCAGGCTCAAGAAAATTCCCCTGATCATTGAAGCGGATGCGCCAAACAGGTATGAGTTGCACAACTTTTGCCCTGAATTTTATCAGATTAAATGGTTGGCTAAATGGATTGAGAATCTGAATTTAAACCAGGCTGAGCATAGTATTTGTGTTTCCAATGTCGCAAGATCGTATTTTACTCAAGAAGGAGTGAATCCAGAAAAACTTTCTGTAATCACAAACGGCGCGGATGTGGATCAATTCCACCCAAACATCAATGGTGATTCGGTTGTAAAAAAGTATGGTCTTGAAGATCGAATCGTGATTGGTTTTATCGGGTCATTTCATGTCTGGCATGGAATTGATAATTTGTTGCAGCTCATTAGGCAAACACTAAAACAGTATCCCAATGCGATGTTTCTGCTTGTGGGCCAGGGCGGTCCGATGAGACATGGATTGGAGGAGTATATCCAAAGAGAGGATTTACAAGACAGGGTCATTCTTACCGGATATGTAAAATATGAGGAAATGTCTATTCATATTGCGGCCATGGATATCGTACTTGCGCTGTATCCCAATCTCCCACTTTTTTATTATTCACCAGTGAAAGTCTTTGAATATATGGCTGCGGGCAAGGCTGTTGTTGCAACACAGATTGGGCAGATTGCTGAACTTGTCAGGGATAAAGAAAACGGCCTGTTGTGTCATCCGGATGATTTTGATGGAATGGTGCAGAATTTGAACACATTCATCGAAAATCCAGATTTACGAAAACAGTTGGGTCAACGTGCCTATGAAACCATTCAGCAATATCACAGTTGGAAACAGAAGGGTGAAGCTTGGTCTGACATTTGTGAAAAGGTTGTAAAAGATTTTAAATTCTGAATTTAAAAAAAATTATATATAATGAACTGATAGGATCGATGAAAAAAAGGATAAATATTCTCCAACTTGTCAATGGATTCGATGTGGGCGGGGCGGAACTAAAACTACTTGAATTGTGCCAATTGATACAAGAAAAACATTGTGATCGTTTTCATCAGGTAATTTGCAGTGTGGGGCAGGGTGGACCACTTCAACAACGTTTTGAGGATTTGGGCTGCCGAACTGTGGTATTCAACAAGAAGCACGCATTTGATATCGGTCAGGTTTTAGGAGTTGCTAGGTTGATGCGTGAAGAGAAGATTAATCTGGTTCAAACAACTCTTTTTTATGCCGATATTATCGGTGCCCTGGCTACTCAGATCGCCGGTGTCCCCGTTCAGATTTCATGGGAAACGGTCTCGCATCGTGACAATGTTTTTCATAACAAGATTCAGCGGCGTCTTGGATATCGATTGGCGATGAAGTATGCGAATCAAATCGTGGCGGTTTCTGAAGAATGTCGTCAATCCATTATCCAGTGGCGGCATGTGAGTCCAGATCGGGTTTCGGTGATTCCTTATGGTGTTGATTTGGCGAAATATCGAAAAGATCGAACGCTAAGTATTCGTCAGAATCTGAACCTTCCCCAAAATGCAACAGTCATTGGGATGGTAGCTCGGCTTGAGCCGGGCAAGGGGCATGAGGTTCTCCTGAATGTTTTTGGCAAGCTTGATCCTGCAATTCATCTTGTTTTAGCCGGGGATGGTACAATTAAAGGTGATTTACAAACACAGGCCCGTCATATGGGTATTGAGGATCGAGTTCATTTTCTGGGTGTTCGCAAAGATATTATCAATATCCTAAATTCGATTGATCTGTTTGCCTTGCCTTCATTCTCTGAAGGACTGCCCAATAGTATCCTGGAGGCCATGGCCTGTTCACTGCCGATTGTTGCAACACATGTCGGTGGTATACCGGAAGCGATTCAAGATAAAAAAAATGGAATCCTTATTCCTCCACGTAACGAGAGCGCCCTTCATCAAGCAATTGAAGTGTTGGCAGGGGACAGTAAAAAAAGGAAACAAATGGGTGAATCGTCCCGATTGCTGGTAGAACAACAGTTTTCACTTGATATACAACTTAAAAGGTTCCTTGATCTTTATACTGGATATTTTTAGTTGAGCGTTCGGATGCCAAAAAATATTGATCCATTTATACAGGAGAAATTTTCCGGTATATTACCTCAAATCATGACGATTATTCCCTGACTTTTTAAAGAAAACAGGAGTCACAAATAAAAAGTGTTCTATCCTTAATCGATCTCAAGATAAAAAACACTTAATACAAGTAAGAAATTCCAAATAAAGAACGAATAGTGTCCCAATGACAAGTGGCAATCCTTATATCCTCAGAGAGTTACAAGAGATTGGTCCGTGTTTTGCAGATAATGCAAAGAATGAGTTTGCCAGGAGGCAATCGGATCCGATTTAATTTAGTTATCATATAAATTAAAGGAATCTTTCACAGTTGACTCATCAGTGAAAGGAGTTGATACAATGGGGGAAAGTTTCAGACATAATCGTTTTACTGCATTCCGCATTTTCATTCTGTGTCTGCTTGCGTTGTTGCAAATGAATGGATTTGCACAAGTTGGATACGATCATGATTATCCGCGCCTTGCGATTTTTGTATGGGGGACGCATGCACCGAAAGCATATTTCGCCAAATTTGATTTAGTAGTAACTGCTAGTAATAATTCTGGTTTTGCACAAGCCATTAAAGACATCGATCCCGAAACGTATATTTTATATACGCGTGATATCGGTGCAGGCCAGGGTGCAGATCCTTATTATAATGAATGGACTGTTGACCAATCCAATGGAAGTGATGTGACTATTTATGGGGGAGGTCGTCCTTTGGCGGATATTACAGAGTTTTGCCCGCTCGTCAATGGAAAACGATATAATCAAGTTGTATCTGGTTATTTGTCAACTCTCGGTAATTTGAACATTTTTGATGGTATTTCCTCGGACGGAATGATGGAGGCCCCGGGTCCTTGGACCTCGACGGATATTGATTTGGATAAGAATGGACAAAACGATTGGAATGAGCATGGCCAGGCTTGGCTTAGTGCTGCTTGGATCGCCGGCAACAACACAATATTGGATGATTATAGACGATTACATGGAGATTCCAAGCTGTTTCTCGTCAACTCCGGAGGAATGCATGATTATGGGTGGGCCACAACAAACGGAATGATTCTTGAACATACCTGGGCATTGGCCGGATGGAATTATTTTATGGGAAGATACCAATCCTGGATGAAACAAGCTTTGCGTCCTCATATTATGTTGATGGATGGTTGTAGTGAATTCAGAGAGACAGGCAGACCGGCCAGAGAGAAAAATGACTTTCAATTGATGCGATTTATTTTAACCACCACCATGCTGGGTGATGGATACTATGATTATCATGACAATCGCAATAAGGGTAACGAACATTTTTATGTACGCTGGTATGATGAATATGATGTGAAGATGGGATATCCGACAACAGGTCCCCAGAGAATTTTAATCGAAGGCCCCGTATGGAATGAGATGGCAGTCTGGGTTCGGTTTTTCGATAATGGGGCAGTCATAGTCAATTCGAAAGGTAAAAACCAACTGGTAATTGATGCTGATTTGGCTAATTTAGTAGGATATGATGGACCGTATTATCACTTTGAGGGGGGACAGGATCCATCGTTCAATAATGGTGAAATATTTTCAGATATGACCATGGAAGGGATTATGCTCAATGTATCAACAGGAAGAGTGATCGGTGAGGGTATGCTGCTCACCAATTCGCCTCAAAAAGTGATATCCGAAATTACTATTGATAATGCAAATGGTGAGCATGATGCCAGCACGTCCCCTGGCAGTGAACCGGCCGCACTTGTCGGCGGATGGACAAATCGTAGTTATGGTGCCAGCTATGCAATTACTGAAGCCAACTGGATGGATATCTATGGATATGCTTTTGCCCTTCCTGGCAACGGCAGCACTTATGCAATTTTTGAACCTAATATCGGTGTCTCTGGCAATTATGAAGTGTTCGAATGGCATGCATTTCATGGTAGCAATGCTGATGAGGTAAGAGAAGCAACCAATGTACCCTGCACGATTTCTCTGGGAAGTCAACGAACCGTTAAAATGACAATTAATCAGTCCATTAATTATGGGAAGTGGAATAGCCTAGGAACCTTTTTCTTCAGTAAAGGTACAGATGCAAGGATTGTTATTACCAATGAGGCAGATGGTGTGGTCATTGCTGATGCATTTAAATTTGACTATATTGGCGGAGAATCAGATCAGATTCCTCCGGTAGAACCAACCAACATTCGTGGTTTGAATATAACTGATAGTCATATTGATTTTGCATGGGATCCACCACTGGTTGCGCCTGATGGTGATACAGCCATGTTTTATCAGGTGTACAGAGCAGGTGAAATGATAGGAGCCACATTTGAACTGAAGTACAATGATGTAAATCTGGATGAGAATACAAGTTATGTGTATGCAGTTTATTCGGTTGATAAGGCTGGAAACAGAAGCGCGATTCCCGCAAGTATAACGTTGTCGACGGGTACAGATATCACTTCACCAGTCCTTGAGATGGTTCAGGCACGAAATGTAACAACTGTACATGTATATTTCAGTGAGCCGGTTGAAGAGTTATCAGCAGAAACAGAGAGTAATTTCGAGATTAACAAGAATGTGTCTGTGCTTGCGGCAAACCTGCTTGATGATCTAAGTACAGTAGAATTAAATACAAGTGAACATATCCCCGAAGAAGAGTATATGGTGACTATTACTAATGTTGTGGATCGCTCAGCAAACAATAACATTATCAATCCGAATTCGAATGCTTCCTACTCTGCAAGTGCCGATACAATGGATATTCGTCTTGCCGCAGATAATGCTTATGAGCTTTATGTGAATGGCACATTGATCGGATCCGATGCTTTCTGGCCAATCGCCCAAACTTATTCAGTGCCCGCTGTTACAGGCAAGAATGTTATAGCAATAAAGGGGATTGATAATACCGATGTAGGTGGACTGGCCGGCCTTCTCGTGGAGATAGATTTTAAGGGCGAGCATTATGTGTCAAACACATACTGGAAGGCATCGAATATTGAGCAGACAGGATGGGAAAATGTCGTATTCAATGATACGAATTGGGAGAGTGCCGCATCATATGGCATTCATGGATCTGCAGAGCCGTGGGCTTTAGGGAATAATGTTGAAAACATTTCCGCGAACACGAATGTACACTGGATCTGGACAAACGATAACGTTGCAGATGATAATGCTTATTTTCGATTTTCAATTAGTCTTGAGGGCGATTATACGCCACCTGGGGCACCCACTGGTATTACGATAAGTCAATGAACCAATTATGATTTTCAAGATGTAACCCTCGCTTGGCTTCTTTTGGGCGAGGGTTTTTAATGGATTGGATCATATCCGATCAATTATGAATCACAGACTCTAATTGATCATGATTCAAAAATATATATGCAGTATTTACTGTGGTGCTATCTGCTATATTTTTCATATATGTACGTCAATAATCTAGTTTTTATGATATAAATAAAATAAATATTTGGATTTTTGGAATACTATTTGCAAATTTACAAGAATTGAATTTTCAAGACTTTAGCATCTGGAGGAAATATGATCGAAGGGGTGAAATTAATACCCATTAGCACGCACAGTGATGACCGAGGTCATCTCAGTGAAATCTACCGTACCGACACTGAATATCATCACATTTTCGGAGGGCAGATTAACCAAGTATATATTGTCGAAGATCCAGTTCGGGGAACCATACGGGCTTTCCATCGGCATCAGAAATTGTGGGATTTCTTCTATGTAATGCATGGAAGTGCCAAGTTTGGACTTCATGATGGACGAGAGGGCTCACCCACTTATAAGGAAAACAATACGCTTGTTGCAGGAGATAAACAGCGCAAGATGCTTGTGGTTCCTCCCGGCGTATATCACGGCTGGATGTCTCTTGAAGATGATACACAGTTGCTCTCTATCGCGTCACATACTTATAATCCAGATAATCCGGATGAAGAGCGTGTGCCGTATGATTCATTCGGGTATGACTGGGCCATTAAATTTAAATAAAATTTAAATCAAGGATTCCAATACGTGATTAATCAAAAAGATAAAATTCTGGTGGTCGGAGGTGCCGGATATGTCGGTTCCGTGCTGATCCGTGAACTGCTCGAAAAAGGATATGCAGTCAAGGTGCTTGATCGCATGTTCTTCGGTGATTCGGGCATTAAAGAAGTCCGCGATCGGATTGAACTGGTGGTGGATGATGTTCGCACTGTGGATCCATCGGTTCTGGATGATGTGCAAAGTATTGTGAACCTCAGTGGACTTTCAAATGACCCGACCGCTGAATACAATCCCAAAGCCAATTTCGAGATGAACACGGTTGCCACCGAGACGTTGGCAATAATGGCCAAAGAGCGCGGCATCAAACGGCATGTGTACGCATCCTCCTGCTCGGTCTATTATGTGCCTGCTGGTGTGGATGCTGAAGATGTATTACTTGATGAGGATACACCTGTTGATCCCAAGGCGGCTTATTCCAAATCCAAATACGAGGCTGAGAAACGGCTGATTGCATTGGCGGATGAGAATTTCTGTCCCGTCATCCTTCGCAAAGGTACAATCTTCGGATTTTCACCACGTATGCGATATGATCTTGTGGTGAACACGTTTCTTAAAAGCGCATTCTCTACAGGTGAATTGAACCTTCACTACGGGGGTGAGATGTGGCGGCCACTTGTAGATATTCGTGACGCAGCCAGCGCCTATATTCTGTCTCTCGAAGCTTCAGAGGAGAAAGTCAGAGGTCAGGTGTTCAATATTGCCACAAAAAATTACCGTGTTTCAGAACTGGCCCTGCAGGTCTATCAGATACTCAATGATAACAATGTGGATGTCAAGATTCGATCAGATTACCGGTATAAAGGTGTGCGCAGTTACCGTGTCCGTACAGACAAGGCTGAAAATATACTCGGATTCAGACCAAAAATTACTCTAAGTGAATCCATTCTGAATATGCTTGAAATGATTGAAGAGTACGGGTACACAGATTTTGATCATCCGCGCTATTACAATATTAAATGGATGCGTATGCTCGAAGAAGCTCAGGAAATTATCAAAAAAACCAATTCAATTTTTGAAATGCCTGAGCAGAAATCACCATCCCCAGCGGATGATTGATCTGCTTGTAATTATTTTCTACTGATAAAAAGAGAGATACCCCTATATGAAAATAGCGATTTTTGGGGCACGTGGTATTCCGGCTAAATGGGGCGGATTTGATACGTTTGTCACCAATCTGGCTCCCAGACTTGTTATGCGCGGTCATGATGTGACCGTGTTCTGTATGCCCAAATATTCACTTCCTGAAAAACCCGGGACCTATGAAGGCGTGCGACTGATCTATCTGCCGACGATCTATGGTAAATTCACAGAGACGTTTCTTCATGAATTTTTAAGCAGCTTGTACGCGCTGTTCTGTCTCAAGAAATTTGATCTTTATTACGTACTTGGTTGTCGCAGCTCTGTTGTCTATCTGCCACATCACTGGCTCAGACGCATGTTGGTTATCAATACCGATGGATTGGACTGGATTCGGCGCAAATGGGGTCGCTTTGCACGACAGTTCCTGAAGTTTAACTACTGGGTAGCTCGCCGGATCGCAAAACACCTGGTGTCCGACTCCTTTGAACTCAAGAAATATTACATGGAACAATGGAAACGTGAGACAGTTTTTCTGACCAATGGCGGTGAGATTGTGGAACACAAGAATCCTTCCATTGTCCAAAAATATGGACTGGAACCCGGGGAGTATTTTCTCGTGGCCTGTCGGATCGAACCTGAGAACAATATCGATATTATACTCCGTGAATTCGAACAGACTTCAATACCTAAAAAACTGGTAATTGCAGGCGGTGCGAATTACAAAAGCAAACTGATTGATGAGCTCCAAAAAACCAAAGATGAACGTGTTATCTTTCTCGGACCGGTTTATGAAGAAGGGCACATTGAACAACTTCATTTGCAGTGTTTTGCTTATGTGCACGGACATGAAGTAGGAGGAACCAATCCTTCCTTGTTAAAGGGTATGGCCTGCGGCAATGTAATTATTGCTCATGACGTACGGTTTAATCGTGAAGTCCTAGGCGGACATGGAATTCTTTGGGGAAAAGATCCCGGTGATTTGAAAGCCAAATTGGAAGAGGTTCACTCGAACTATAATAAATATCAGAGTGAACTGCCATCGCTTTGTATCGACCGCATCAAAACCTATTACTCATGGGACAAGGTTGGGGAGGATCATGAGCTATTCTTCCGCTGGGTGGTTGGCGATGCAAATTCCTATAGTGAATCATTCTAAAAGAATTCTGCTTTAAGCAGAGTTCTTTTTTGCCCCGCGCGACAGCGCGGGGTTTTTTTATGGTGTCCTCTCAGGGTGTATAATTGTGAGTCATATCAATATTGTTGTTTCATATATATTAACCGACAATAAAGTGTGAAAATGATGTACCACGTTGAATTGCTTCATGATCTTCTGCGCTAATATCCTTTTGCAATCGCTTATAAAATCCTGGATTTGGAACGATTGCACCTGTCCATGTGTTCTTAATCGTAATTATTTTCCCTGATGTTTTTGTGCATCCTGCCAGTTTGCCTTTAAACATAACAATCGTGTATATTGGATCAATACAAAATACGATATTGTAGGAAATAGACATTCCTCTGTATCCATTCAAAAACATTTCAAGTAATTCATAATTAAAAGCTTATAGTACATGACAATGTTTTGGTCTCTGATTTGCCTGAAGGGTATACAGTACCGGATCCGAAACGGTAGAAAAAATATGGATTTAAATACAAGAAACAAGAAAGGAGAACGGGTATGAAATTAATCATTGCTTATATCCAGCCTGAGAAGCTGAATTCAGTCAAACAAGCGCTGTATGCACGTGAAGTGTACAAAATATCTGTAACAAATGCATTGGGCTGTGGTCAGCAGATGGGCTATCATGAAACTTATCGTGGTGCAGATATCGAAGTGAATTTGCTTAAGAAAATTCGGCTGGAGATCGCAGTGAATGAAGATTTTGTGAAACCAGTCGTCGAGGGCATCATTGACGGCGCAAAAACGGGAAATATTGGTGATGGAAAAATCTTTATTCATTCTCTTGAAGAATGTATCCGGATTCGTACCGAAGAAACGGGCAATGAAGCAATTGGATAAATCCTTTATAAATGATTGGAGGTATAGTATGAATAACAAGAAAAATATCATGATTTTTCTAGTCCTAGTGATTCTAGGTTTAGCGAGCCCTCTTCTAGCGCAAGATGCCGATGCATCTGCTGCGAATGTAGCCGCGCTTGAAGTTTTACAGAATAATATTAATATTGTTTGGACCTGCCTGGCAGCGTTTCTGGTTTTCTTCATGCAGGCCGGATTCGCAATGGTTGAGAGCGGATTTACACGAGCAAAAAATACCATTAATATCATGATGAAGAATTTAATGGATTTTTCCATTGGCACCATAGCTTTCTTCTTTATTGGTTTTGGATAAATGTTCGGTGTGACCAATGGATTTTTCGGAACCACCCATTTCATGATGGCTGGGACTGATGTGCAGGGTGCGGACTGGAACTGGACTTTTCTGATTTTTCAGACTGGGAATTTTCTTTGAAACTTGCGATTCATTAATTCGTTTACTACATTGACTGACCAGTCAGTTAATAACTGACTCATTATTCAACTAAGCAGGGAGAAGCAACTTTGAACGATCAGCTGAAGGTGAATCGAAAAGAGTTGGAGAAAGAGGCACGAAAGAAAGACATTATCGATGCAGCCTCCCGTCTATTCTCTGAGCGGGATTATCACGCTGTGAAGGTTGATGATATTGCTGAACGTGTGGGTTTGTCCAAGGGAACAATCTATCTGTATTATGAGAATAAAGAGAATTTGTTTTTCTCTATTATAATCGAACGGGCCAAGGTTCTCTACGCCCGACTTGAACAGGCATCCCAGTGTGAAACAGAGTTTCCAGACTGCCTTCACAAATTTGTATCCACGTATTTGAGTTTTTTCCGTGACCATGAAGCTTTTTTCAAGATCATCCATTCGGAAAAAACAAGATTGGATATGGAAACACATCATAAAATGCATGATTATTCCAGCGAAGTGCTCAAAGCATTGTTCAAAGTCGTCATTGAATTGATGCAAAAGGGACAGAAAAACGGAGTACTGAGAAAGGATGATCCAAGAACGTTGAGTAAAATTTTAATCGCATTGCTGAATGTATACACATTTCAACGAATCATCCTCGGCGAAAAGAGCAAACACAATGAAGAGGTCAATGAAGTGGTAGAATATTTCTTAAATGGTGCGAAGATATCCAATTAAATGAATATTTATGGCTGGATAGGGTTTAATTGATAACCTAACTTAATTTTTAATATTTTGCAATGATGGAGGACGCATGAAAGCAGGAAAATATTTCATCGGATATTTAATACTGATCCTGATTGTTGGACAAGTATTTGCTCAATCCCCGGATCAACTTGTTCTGACAATCGATCAAAGTGTGGATATCGCACTTGAGAATAATCCTGAAGTTCTTATGGCCGAGAAACGACTCTCAAAAGCCCATGCCAGTATCTGGGAGGCCTATGCGGCGATCCTGCCTTCCATTAATGGAACGGCCAGTTTTCAGAAATCGTGGGAAATTCAGGAAAACACAATTCCCAATTTTATTAAAGTGATGCTGGGGCCCGATTTTCCGGGTGTGAGTGCCATGCCGGATTTTGTGAAATTGTCCTTCGGTCTTGAGAATACGTTCATTTATGGCGCGTCTCTGACCCAGCCACTTTTTCTCGGTGGTGCAGGCATCGCGGGTGTGCAGATGGCCAATGCTGCCAAAGATGTCAGCGCGTATTCCCTTGAATCCACGCGGCAGAATCTAATTTATCAGACTGCCGGTGGTTTTTACAATTGTCTTCTCGCCAAAGAACTTGTACAGGTTCAGACGGAAGCACTTGAGCAGGCCAAGGCGAATCTTGATATGGTTGTAAAAAAATATAATGCAGGTGGCGCTTCCGGATTCGATAAAATGCGGGCTGAGGTTGAGGTCGCGAATATTCTGCCGCAAGAGATCGCAGCAAAACATAATTATCAGGCCGCTTTAACAGGTTTACGCACCGTATTGGGTCTGCCCAAAGAAACGCATATTGAAATTGACGGTTCACTTGAATTCCAAGTTGATGAATTGGATGGGATTGTGCTAACTGATTTACAGGGCGCATCCGTTGAAAATCGACCCGAACTGTTTGCGTTTTCAGCACAGAAAAGGATTGCTTCAAAGGGAATCACCATTGCGCGAAGTCAGTTTATGCCGAAGGTGTTTTTCGCAACAGATTATTCGTTTCTGGCCATGACCAATAATTATGAATTATCGCAGGATGATTTCAGCAAGGGATTCACATCTGCTGTCAGTTTACAAATACCGCTGTTTAATGCGTTTAAAAATCACAAGCAGTATCAGAAAGCCCAGCTTGATTATAAAATCACATTGGATGCCGAGAAACAAATCCATGACGGGATCGCGGCTGAAGTGGAACTGGCTTACAATCAGTTCAAAGTGGCGAAGGAAAAATATCAGGCGGCAAAAGAATCCACGGGTTTGGCTGAAGAGGCGATGCGTCTGGCTAATCTCATGTATGATGAAGGTGTGAGCACACAGCTCGATGTCATGGGATCTCAGCTCGCGCTTACACGGGCTCGGTTGAATTATGTGTCTGCGCTTTATGAATATCAGATGGCGCGGTATGGTTTGAGACGAGTGAGTGGGACATTAAAGGGAGTCCTGTAAAAAGAGGTATACAGTATACAAAAGTACAAAGTAGATTATAGAAAATAGGAGAGAATCGATGTTGAAAAAAAACATGGTTGTATTGAGCGCCCTTCTGATGTTGGGGATGGTTGTGGGTTGTGATCAGGGTGGGCAGGACGAGGAAGAAACAAAGATTCCTGTGCAGGTGATAGAGATTGAATTGGGACAGGTCAAGCAATCTCTGGATTACTATGGCGATATCCGGGCGGAATTTGAAGTGAAAGTATTCTCAAAAATTCCCGACCGGATTGAAAAGTATTATGTGGATGACGGGGATGTGGTTCAGGCTGGAGATCCAATCGCAGAAATTTTAGCAACCCAGATTGAGCAGACTGTCTTGCAGGCTGAGGCTTATAAAAACAACATGGAAATGGAATATTCCCGGGCGCAACGGCTCTCCCGGGAAAACGTGATGAGTCAGCAGCAATTCGATGCCATTCAAACACAGATGGTTCAGGCGAAGGCGGCTCTCGTTTCTGCAAAAAGTCAGCTGAAGGATGCCACGCTCACTGCTCCGATTTCAGGAATCATTGGCAAACGATATTTTGAAGCTGGTGATATGGCAGCGCCTTCCATGCCGGTTGCATCGGTGGTGCAAATGGATAAAGTGAAAATTGAATTTGAAGCGACTGAGCAGGATCTTGGACGTTTGGAAATTGGACAGAAAGCAGAAGTTCAGGTCAGAAGCTATCCGGATGAAATCTTTGTCGGAAAAGTGATAAAAATAAGTCCGATACTTGATCCCATGACGCGTATGGTCGCTGTTGAAGTGTTGTTATCCAATCCCGGTTACAAGCTTAAACCGGGTATGTTTGCAGAACTGATGATTACCACAGGTACACTTGACGATGTTATAGTTGTACCTCGTCACGCTGTGATTGAAAGCACATCCCTTCAAACGGTTGATGGTAAAGACAAGGTCATCAAAAATTATTATGTCTATGTAGTCAATGATTCCCTACGCGCAGAGCAGCGTCTGCTGAATGTCGATTATGTCAATCATCGTGTTCTTGCTGTAAGCGATGGTGTCGCGTTGGGTGAAAAACTTGTGATCTCCGGACAAAATAATCTGCGTGATGGATTGGCGGTTCTGATTCCTGAAGTGGAGGAGGTTGAATAATGTTTATTACCAAAACCGCGATCAAACGCGGCGTTACTTTTATGATGGTATATATCATCGCGGTGGGATTCGGTTTGTTTTCACTTTCACGACTCCGCGTCGATTTATGGCCGAAACTCGATTTTCCCGTTATTGCAGTGATTACGCAATACACCGGCGTCGGCCCATTTGACATCGAAACCGTAATCACACGCCCGATTGAAGAGACGGTTGCTTCCGTCCAAAGTGTTAAAACTGTAAATTCTCAGTCCAGGCAAGGGCTTTCTCTGATTATGCTTGAATTTGCGTGGGGCACGGACATGGATCAAGCTGAGATTGATGTCCGAAATGCGTTGGACTGGGTGGAGGATTATCTTCCCGAAGATGTGTCGGATCCACTTGTCTTTGCGTTTGACCCGGCCATGCAGCCCATTGGATTTTATACGATTGGATCGAATGTGCATGGGCTGGCTGAATTGCGCAGGATATCCGAACTCGAACTCGAACCACGTCTTGAGCGAATCCCGGGTGTGGCATCCGCATCCACGATGGGCGGGTTGCAACGCGAAATCAAGATACTCGTCGATCCGGTTCGGATGCGTGCCCATAATATTTCGATCCAGCAGGTGGAAGTCGCGCTTCAAATGAATAATTTGCAGCTTCCCTCCGGCTGGATTGAGGATGAGCTTCGCGAATTCACCATCCAGACTTTGGGTGAGTATACATCGCTTGACGAACTGGAAAACACGGCCGTGATGGCTATGGGCGGATCAGTGATCCGAATCAAAGACGTGGCTGATGTGCAGGATGGATTTGTCAAAGCTCGAAGCCGTGTTTGGACGAACAGTCAACCCGCGGTGATCCTCATCCTCCAGCGGCAGTCAGACGCAAATACTGTGGCTGTGACACATGAGTTAAATGGCAGGCTTCCGGATATTATTGAAGAGCTGCCAAAAGGGGTATCCGTTGAGGCGGTCTGGGAGCAGGCGCAATTCATCAATCGCTCCATGTCCAATCTTGGAACAACCGCCATTCAGGCGATTGTTCTGGCATTTCTTGTTCTGCTCTTTTTCTTGAGGAATATACGGAGTTCTGTGATTGTGGCGCTCTCCATCCCCATCTCAATGATTGTGACTTTTGCAGTTATGGATCAGGCGGGTTTGACACTCAACATGATTTCCATGGCCGGTTTGGCGCTCGCTGTCGGATTGCTTGTGGATAATTCCATTGTGGTGCTCGAATCCATATTCCGGCATCGGGAGATGGGTAAAGAGGCCCGTGAAGCTGCGGACGTTGGCGCCAACGAAGTGGCCATGGCGATCACTGCGTCCACTTTAACCACCGTATCCGTTTTTGTGCCGATTCTGTTTGTCCCCGGATTAGCGGGGGCGATGTTCAACGATATGGTCATTACGATCTGTTTCTCATTGATTGCCTCTTTGGCCGTTGCTCTGACCCTTGTACCTTTGCTCGCATCACGGATTCTCAGAGTAAGGGATAGTCGGGATAGTAGTAAAAACTCCAAACTCCAAAAATTGGGGGATCGCATCGGTGGGTGGATCGACGGTCTTCGGGCAAACTACCTTAAAGCTTTGGACTGGTCCCTCGGGCATCGCAAAACAGTGGTTTGGTCCACAGTTGGAATGTTGGCGATCTCACTTGTATTACTGTTTACCCGGGGTGGTGAGTTCATCCCACACAGTGATATGGGATTTGTGCAACTGGCGATTGACCGCTCTCCCGGAACCAGTCTGGCATCAATGGAAGAAAGTGTGAAAGCATTGGAGCAGTTGCTCATCGAGAATGTTCCTGAAAGTGAGATGACTTACACCAATTTCGGGCAGGGCGAAGGTGTGTTTGCTGCATTCTCCTCAAGCGCTTCAAATCAGGGTGATGTCATGATTCGGCTCAGTTCGCGAAGCAAGCGTAATCGAAGTCTGGATGAGATCAATGATGGATTGCGTGAGAAAGTGAAGAAAATCCCCGATCTGGATGTCCGTTTTGAGGATCGGGGTGAACAAGCCTTTATGGGTAGCGGGGCGGATATTGCCATCGAAATTTTCGGCCATGATCTTGCGGTAAGTGAAGCCCTTGCGCATGAGGTGGTCAGTAAAATTGAGGATATTGAGGGTGTTTCGAATCCTGAAATCAGTATTGAGGAAGCGGCCCCTGAACTGAAGATCCACTTGGATCGTCAGCGAATCGCGGATCTTGGACTTTCCACCGCCCAGATCGGCCAGGTCATCTCAAGCAGTGTGTTGGGCAGGGTTGTGACCCAGTTCAGAGATGGGGGTGATGAGTTTGATGTGAGGGTCCAGTTGAAAGATGAGGCGCGTGAGAGCAAGGCCGACCTGGAAAACATTCTTATTATGACACCACTAGGTAAGCAAATTCCGCTCCGTGCCATTGCTACAATAGATTATGGAGTCTCTCCCGCTGAAATCGTTCGGGAAGATCAGGAACGCAAGGTGACTGTGAGCGTAGCTGTGGTCGGGCGCGATTTGAGAAAGACTACATCCGATGTACAAAAAGCGCTTAAGAATGTTGCCGTGCCTAATGATTTCCGAATTGAGATCGGAGGTACTGCCGAAGACATGATAGAATCTTTCATGTATCTCGGACTGGCATTTCTGGTCGCGATGATTCTCACATACATGGTCATGGCTTCACAATTTGAGTCTCTGCTTGATCCATTTATTATTCTGTTCACCATACCCCTTTCCATCATTGGTGTTGCATTTGGATTGGTGGTTACAGGTACGACACTCTCCGTGATGTCAATAATTGGGATTATCATGCTCCTCGGGATTATCGTAAACAATGGGATCGTGTTGGTTGATTACATCAATCAATTACGAGAAAAGGGATTGTCTCTGTTCGAGGCGATTCATGAAGCCGGGTCGGCCCGTATGCGTCCCGTGATTATGACTGCGCTCACCACAATTCTTGCGATGACTCCTCTGGCCCTTGGGTTGGGTGAAAGCGGTGAGAACTGGGCGCCCATGGCACGTTCTGTGATCGGAGGATTGATCGTAGGTACGGTTCTGACCCTCGTAGTTGTCCCTGTGATTTACGCCGGGATTGAAATTTATGCGGGTAAGCGGAAAGCCAAAAAGGAAGAAAAACGGCAGAAAAAATTGACAGGCGCAATTTAGATAAATAGTCCATCCCATTTAAAGTCCATAAATGACAATTAGACCTCAGAGGTTTTGAAAACCTCTGAGGTCTTTTTCTGCCTTTGAGGTCCATTTATTTTTTTGGGGAACATTCTTTTATCGATACCATATAACATGAAAGCTTACACAGGACGGGGAGAAACCAATGAAACGCAGAGATTTTCTAAAACATGCCGGATTGGTTGGTGGCACGATTGCGATGAATCCATTCCCGCATCATTTGTTTGCTGCTGAGATCAAGAAATTCGCGTATGACCAGGTCGCACTTGGGAACACCGGAATCATGGTATCCCGACTGGCAATGGGCACAGGCACGCATGGCATTAATAAAAGCTCTAATCAAACCCGTGGGCTTGGCCTTCAGGGAGTTGCGGATTTGCTCCATGCGGCGTATGATGAAGGCGTCAACTTCTGGGACTCTGCGGATCAGTATGGAACCCATTCTCATCTCAAGCAAACGTTAACGCAAGTGCCGAGGGAAAAGGTTGTCATCCTCACAAAGACACATGCGACCACTGAAAATGAAATGAAAGCGGACCTGGACCGATTCCTAAAGGAATTGAATACGGATTATATTGATATTATGTTGCTGCACTTCCAGACTGATCCGAACTGGCCGACAGTCAAACAAGGTGCTATGGATGTACTCTCACGGGCCAGAGAGGATGGCATTATCAGGGCGCATGGGGTGTCCTGCCATTCCTTAGGCGCGCTTGAAGCAGCGGCCGATTCCGACTGGGTGCAGGTCGATCTGGCGCGGATCAATCCAGCCGGCGTCATCATGGATGCGGATGTGCCCACGGTAGAAAAGGTGCTGAACCGTATGAAGAAATCCGGCAAAAGTGTGATTGGCATGAAAGTGTTTGGCGCAGGGCGTCTCGTTCATAAAGCGGATGAGAGCCTTCAATATGTGATGAATCAGGGCAGTGTAGACGCGTTTACGAGCGGTCAGGAAAATCAGGCCGAGATGCGAGATTTATTGAAAAGAATCCCCGCCGCGAGCGTGCGGGATTAGTTTTTTCCTCTCTCTCCTAAAAAACCCTCACTGGTTTCAAATGGTGGGGGTTTTTCTATGCTCTGTCAAAATGGAAAATGTTCAGTTGATATGTTGCTCAATCAAACCACGAAACGATAAAATTAACTTTACCAGCGCCTTCTTTTGGTCGGAAAATGACAATCCGTTGGGTGGGCCCCAGGGCGTTAGATTGGCATCCACGATATAAATCAGGCCGCTGTCTTTGTCGCGTAGCACGTCCAGTTCGCCGTAATCCAAACCCAATACTTTCGCAAATTGGCAGGTCTTTTCCAGCTCATCCTCTGAAAACAAGTTGGAAGGTTCACCCAGTTCCACATGTGTATTGGTATTGGAAAACCGTGTTTTTACAGGACGGTATTTCTGATACACCAGCGGGATTTGATCGCCATGCACCACGACACGCAGATCGCGGACCTGATTGTCCCAGACAGAATTATTGATGATCCGCTGATAAACACAATCAGGATGGATTGATGATTCAGGTATCGGGCACTGGATGACGCGACCGTCATGCTGCGCGTTGGCATCCGACTTTTCGACGGCCTTGCCTCGATGTGTAGTCGGATCTAGTATTAAGGAATATCCGAACACCTCGCTGAAGATTCTATCCACGTTTTTTTTACTGATGTCAGTGGCATTCCGGTTGATCATGGGTGCGTCATCTGGCACACCCTCCACGGACTTGTCGTAGAATGTGGCGTCCCGATATCGAAAGACGAGATCGTATTTCCGATTCTGATTCGAAATAATACTAAATCCATTCAATGCGCAGAGTTTGTGCACGATGGAGGAGGGGACGGGGTGATCCGGCGTAAAAAGAAGGGTGAGGAGTGTTCTTCCTCCTTGTGGAGTAATTTTGTATTTTCTTCGGATTCGGAGGAAACGAAGATTGTCCTGCCACGTGGCGAATGTGTCTGTTATTTGGCTGATCATGTTTGATATCTTAATTGTTCTGTTGCATGAGATTGATATTTATTGCCATTTGTAAATATAGATTATTCCGATGACGATGTCAAGAACAGGCTCATTGTATTCCGACTTAACAGTTGATCAAGCTTTGTTTGTTTCAATATTACGTTTGTTTTACATACAATCACAGGTTGACAAAGTCGGGCAAAACGTTTATATTAGACCGTCTTTGAGCAATGTAATTTATGTAAATAAATGAGGATTATATGGTAACAACAGGTGAATTTCGCAATGGCTTTGTGATGAAAATGGATGGTGAACTCTGGGCGATTGTGGAATTTCAGCACGTGAAACCCGGAAAAGGCGGCGCCTTTGTGAGAACGAAAATTAAAAATGTGAAAACCGGCCGTGTTATTGAGAAAACATTTCGATCCGGTGAGAAGGTTGAAGATGTGCGTCTTGAGAAAAAACAGTTCCAGTTCCTGTACCGGGAAGGCGATTCGTATCATTTTATGAACAATGAATCCTATGAACAAGTATCGATTACAGGCGCTCCGGTCGAAAACGTCTCAAAATTTCTGAAAGACGGAATGGATGTGGATATTCTGTTTCATGGAACTGAGCCACTGGAAGTGGAAGTCCCGATTTTTGTGGAACTTCTGATTACCAAGTCCGATCCCGGAGTGCGGGGTGATACAGCTACCGGTGTGACAAAACCAGCCTTACTGGAAACCGGCGCAGAGGTTCAGATCCCTTTGTTTATCGAGGAGGGCGAAAGAATCAAAGTAGACACACGGACCGGTGAATATGTAGAGCGCGTCAAATAGTCGACCATCATGGGAGAGCTGGCATGGATTTAAATGTGATAAAGAAGTTGGTGAAACTGGTTGAAAACAGTGAGATCGACGAACTTGAAGTGCAGGATGAAGGATTACAGATCAGGATATCCAAAGGAAAATCAGGCATGATGGTTTCAGCATCACAGCCGATGTTTCAGATTCCCCAATCCGCGCAACCGGCTCCAATCGCTGTATCTGAACCGGTTTTGGTTCCAGCTTCAGCGGGAGGATCGGAAATCCTATCACCCATGGTCGGTACATTCTATCAAGCGCCCGCCCCGGATGCAAATGCGTTCGTCAAAGAGGGTGATTCAATTCAAGTCGGGCAGGTGCTGTGTATTATTGAGGCCATGAAATTGATGAATGAGATCGAATCTGAAGTCTCAGGTAAAATCCTCAAGATTCTTGTCGAGAATGGTCAGGCTGTAGAATTTAATCAACCTTTGTTTCTCATTGAGAAGGCGTAAGGTTTGCATTCATGAAGAAGATCTTGATAGCCAATCGGGGTGAAATTGCCTTACGCGTAATTCGTGCCTGCAAGGAATTTGGTCTGCAAACCGTGGCAGTCTATTCCACAGCGGATACGGAATGTTTGCATGTCCGGTTCGCAGATGAGGCGGTATGCATTGGCGGGCCCTCTCCGGCACAAAGTTATCTGAATATTCCACGAATCATTAGCGCGGCAGAGATTACGAATGCGGATGGTGTGCATCCTGGATACGGCTTTCTCGCTGAGAATGCGGAATTTGCGGATATCTGCGAATCACACGGGATCACGTTTATCGGACCCTCCGCTGAGATGATCAGCCACATGGGTGACAAGATATACGCCAAGAATGTGATGAAAAAGGCGGGTTGTCCCGTGATTCCAGGAAGCGAGGGTGGCGTGGAGAGTGCGGACGAAGCAACTGAGATGGCGAAAGCCATGGGATTTCCTGTGATTCTTAAAGCGGCGGCGGGTGGTGGCGGGCGCGGTATGCGTGTTGTGTGGGAAGAATCCGAAATTCAAAAGGCCTTCTCCGCGGCTCAAACCGAAGCAGAAGTCGGATTCGGCAATCCCACCCTTTATATGGAAAAATTCTTTGAACGTCCCAGACATATCGAGGTCCAACTCCTTGGCAATGGCAAAGGCAAGGTAATCGCGCTGGGCGAAAGGGATTGCTCCATTCAGCGCAAGCATCAGAAACTGATTGAGGAATCTCCCTCCCCTGCTGTGAATCCTGAATTGCGTACAAAGATGGTGAACGCGGCGATAGCAGGTGCAGAAGCGGTCGGATACCGCAGTGCGGGCACGGTGGAGTTCCTGCTGGATGAAGATGGCAGTTTCTACTTTATGGAAATGAACACACGCATCCAGGTTGAACACCCTGTAACCGAAATGGTGTATGGTGTGGACCTGATCAAGGAACAGATCCGTGTGGCATCCGGTGATGATATTCGTCACACACATGCGACTACTGAACCGATTGGACATGCCATTGAGTGTAGAATCAACTCTGAAGATCCATTTAAAGGATTTCGTCCCACACCCGGAACGATTACCAGTTTTCATGCACCTGGTGGGCTGGGCGTTCGCGTGGATACCCATGTGTACGCGGGTTACAAAATCCCGCCTTTTTATGACAGCTTGATGGCCAAGTTAATCGTGCATGGATTTGATCGTGACGAGGCGCTCAGCCGCATGGGTCGTGCATTGGAAGAATTTATCATTGAAGGAGTTCCTACCACCATTCCGTTTCATCAACAGGTGATGGTGCATCCTGATTTCGTGAAGGGTGATTTCACTACCCATTTCCTTGATGATTTTGTTTTTAAACCGGAAGAAGAATAGACCAGTTTATCCCGATACTTTTAATGAAAGGGTGCTGAGATGAACGTACCAGAAGATCTCCGATACACAAAGGATCATGAATGGGTCAGGATTGAAGACGATACCGCGGTGATTGGTATCACGGACTATGCCCAGGGTGAGCTGGGTGACATCGTGTATGTGGAGCCACCCGTATTTGGAGAGTCCATAACACAGTTTGAAACATGCGGCAGTATTGAGGCAGTGAAAGCGGTTTCTGATCTTTATGCGCCTGTCTCGGGTGAAGTCATTGATGTCAATGACGCTTTGGAATCCGACCCACAGCTCATCAATCAAGGTGCATTTGGAGAAGGCTGGATTTTTAAGGTTAAATTTTCAGATCCCGCAGAGATCGAAAATTTGCTGACTGCCGAGGATTACAAGGCTATGCTTGTGTAATTTTGATTGGTCAGCCACTTTTTAGGGAAGCATATTTATAAGTTTGGAGCTATAACTATATGTCCATGAAGGTCAGAGGGGCAGTGTTGCTTGCCCGCAAGTCGTTTGTCATCCGCCAATTCGGTGAAGAAGGCTGGAATAAAGTGCTTGACGCAATTCCCGTGGAAGAGAAACAAGTGCTTTCCAGTATGATCATCCATGCAGGATGGTACCCGTTTGAGCTGGGAGAGGAGCTCGATCAAATTATTGTGAAGGTTCTCGGCAAAGGAAATCCACGCGTATTCGAAGAAATCGGAGCGCAATCCGCGGTAGATAATCTAAACGGCATTCATCAAACATTTCTTACACCTGGTGATCCGCAAGCATTCATGAAACAGGCCAGGAGCATATATAAATTTTATTATGATACCGGCTCACGAACGTATGATCAGACCGGTCCAACTTCTGGAGTCATGACTACTCATAATGCAGAAACGCTTTCTGCAGTGGATTGCCTGACCGTGATTGGATGGTACAGAACCGGGCTGGAAATGTGCGGTGCTAAAAATGTCCGTGTCAAAGAAGTAAAATGCCGTGCAAAAGGCGATGCAGCTTGTGAATATCATTTTAATTGGGGTTGATTTTTTCCTCTATTTCTTAAGCCTTTCGATATAAGAGGGTGTCTATGCCGTTTCTGCCCATGACTGAGAGTAACCGTCAGGAGATGCTGACGGCTATTGGAATTTCCGAGTTTGAAGAGCTGATCGCTTGCATTCCCGATGAAGTAAGACTCTCCAAAGATCTCAATCTTCCCGAAGCACTTTCTGAATATGATGTGACACGGCTGCTTCAATCTCTAGCTGCGAAAAATGAACATGCGGGTGATTTTGCCTGTTTCCTGGGCGGCGGTGCGTATGACCATTTCATCCCCGCTGCTGTAGGTCATCTAACCTCCCGCTCTGAATTTTATACCGCTTACACACCTTATCAGCCCGAAGTGGCACAGGGCAATCTGCAAGCCATTTACGAATACCAAACCATGATCTGTCGTCTCACGGGCATGGATGCTGCGAACGCTTCCATGTATGATGGTGCATCTGCGCTTGCGGAGTCCGCACTTCTCATCCAAGGACAAACCCGTCGGGAAACAGTGTTGATTTCCAAATCCGTGCATCCCTATTACAGGAAGGTTGTGGAGACCTATTGCAATCGTGCGGGGATCGATCTGATAGAGATTCCTTTTCATGATGGCGTCACAGACCTGGATGTCCTCAAAGAAAAATGCTTAGACACCACTGCGGGATTGCTTGTTCAATCCCCCAATTTTTTCGGGATGCTGGAGCCCGTGGATGAGATGGTGGAAGTTGTCCACGCGACTGGTGGATTGGTAAGTGTGTCCACAGATCCCATTTCTCTCGGTATTTTAAAACCGCCCGGCGAGTCCGGCGCGGATGTGGTCACGGGTGAGGGACAAGTGTTGGGCATCCCCTTGAACTTTGGCGGTCCGTATCTGGGCGTATTCGCGGTGAAACAACCGCTGATCCGGCGCATGCCCGGCCGGTTGGTGGGCGTGACCCAGGATACAGATGGCAAACGTGGATTTGTCCTGACTCTTCAAACGCGTGAACAGCATATCCGACGGGAAAAAGCCACCTCCTCCATCTGCACCAATCAGCAGCTCTGCGCGCTGTCTGCCACGATTTATATGGCTCTGATGGGCAAGCAGGGGTTGCCGCGTGTGGCAGAACTCTGTCTGCAGAAGGCCCATTACCTGGCCGAAAAACTCCAGTCCCTATCCGGCGTGGAACTTCTTTTCAAAGGGTCCTTTTTTAAAGAATTCGCTCTTCGATTACCCATTCCCGCTCAAAAAGTCATTGACCGTATGAGATCCGAAAACATATTTGCCGGTATTGATCTGGGCCGGTTTGACTATGATATTCAAAACAGTCTGCTAATCGCTGTTACAGAAAAACGCAAACGCGAGGAAATGGACCATTATGTTTCAATCCTGCGAGACATGCTCTCCTGATTTTCAATTGCTAATAATGTGCGAAAAAATGATGCGCTCCGCATGTGCCGGGGCGTTTTGTCTTTTCTGTGATCGGAGGAGGTAACATCATGAAACGACTGCCAATGACTTTTCTTCTGATTGTCCTGATCGGGATATTGCTCCAATGCGCCAAAAAGGAAACCGAAGAAGTGATCATCCGACCCGAAAATATGGACGTTGAAGTCACGGTCCCTGAATTTGAGAAGGGGAAGTCGGTTTTTATTAAAGTCACGGGTGAGGGACTCCAAAACGAACGAGATGTCATGGCGGAAAGCATCCGAAACGGTTTGTCCCGAGACGCAGGATTGTATGGGGTGTCATCACCGGAGGCGTCCGAATCCTCAACGGATTATGTGCTTGAAGGTCAGATTGAGAAGCAGAATGGTCAACTGGAAATCATCACTGTGCTTCGGGATCAGGATAATACGGTGTTCTCGGATCAGCATTATCTGAACGACGAGGTGGGATTGATCCAGGTTTCGGAAGAGATCGCCACCCGCGCCATCGCGGCTCTGAATCCGGAAAGCGCAATGGCTCCAATCGTCAGAGATCAAAAATCTGATGCGGATGTGGTTCCCCTTTATCTTCAATCCAAGGAACTCTTGTCCATGCAGACGCACGCGGGTACTGATCAAGCAATTTCAGGATTGAAGCAGGTTGTGCGTATTGATCCTAATTTTATCCCGGCGTGGCTCAGTCTCGCGGATGCGTATCTTCAAATTCATGAGCGGGGCTGGAGCCGGAATCTGATCTGGCTCCAGCTTGCCCAGCAATCGGCAATCACAGTTATCCAACTGGATTCACTTCAGGTTGACGCCTATCAGGTAATGGGACGTGTCTATCAACTTCGCGGGGATGATTTACATGCCGAGTTTTATTACAGAAAGGCGCTGGCCATTCATCCACGACTTCCATTATGCTGGGCCGGACTGGGTCAGATTTTCAGCCGGTATGGTTTGTATGATGCAGCGCTCGAAGCGTATGAACATGCATTTGCTATCCAAAATAACTCCACAGAATTTTCTATAAATTATGCCATGCTACTCATCGGTTTGAAGCGATACATCGAGTCCCAATCCGTACTTGAACGGGCCATCCAGCAGGATGTAAACGCGCAATATCTTCAGACTTTTCTTGCACTCACACATTATTATTCCGGGGATTTTCAAAAGGCCTCTTCCTCACTTCAAATCGGATTGCAGGATATGAATTATCAGCCACTTTCACACGCGGTCCAGGCCATGGTGTTTACGAAAACGGGCCGGATGGATGATGCGCTGGGTGAGGTCGAGCTTGAGGTCAAACCTGCGGTTGGGAGTAATGCGTCAATGATGACTGCTGTGGCCGCGATTTATACGCTTCTTGGCCGAAATGGCGAGGCGATTACCTGGCTTGAAAAAGCGGTGGATGCTGGGTACAGGGAGTATCCCTGGATTGCGAATGACCCAAACTTCTCCGGTTTAAAAGGCGACGAGAGATTTGACGCGCTGATGCTGCGGTTGAAAGGGCTTTGGGAAGCGCAGGTGCGGGATTATTTTCAGATGCAGGGGTAGTCATAAGGTTATATTCTTTACTAGATATTTCATCTTCGGACTGCCATCTATTTTATTATAGTAGAGTGTATTCCTAATCATAAGTTTTGGAAAAATGGTTAAGGAGAAATTAAAAATGGAAAAATTATCAGCAGATACTATTGAACAAATTCGATTAGCACTTAATCGTCTTGGTGCAAATAAACCTTGTCCACGATGCGGGAACAAAGATTTTGACATACTTGAGTTTTATTTTTCGGATATTGTTCAGACTGATTTAAAAGCTGTCAAAGTAGGTGGGCCCAATGTTCCATCGGCGGTTGTTCTCTGTAAAAATTGTGGATACCTGTCACAACATGCACTTGGATTGTTAGGAATATTGCCAAAAATTGAAGATAAGAGCGAAAGGAGTAAAAAATGAATGATCAAAATACTCCACGCTCGAAGGGTATGTCCGATGCGATAGCTGACCAAATAGTAAGACAAACGAATGTGTACATGAATTTGGATCAAGACACAATAATTATTACGGAAGATAGAATTCGATTGTGTTTAATATCGTATTTAAAAAGAGTTGAATTAAAAAATAATTGGTTGATCCCGGCAGGTATCTTTATCACAATTTTCATTGCAGCAATAACCTCTGATTTTAGAAGGTTTATCTTTGATGCTTCTGTTTGGCAGGCAATATTTATTATTACAGGGATAGTGATGTTTTTTTGGTTTATCATTGCATTTTACAAATCAATAAAGTCACCATCAATAGATGATATTGTAACGGAATTAAAGAAAGTTTCTAAACCTTCTTCTTCTGATATTAGCCAATCAATTAATGTAAAGCAAGTAAGGGAATTTAAAATATTACATGCTTTATATGGTACAGATAAGTCAGGGGTTGAGCTTACTGTTTATCTTAATAGCCTTATTGTGAATAATAAATTAACGATAATCGCTAGCAATGATAATTTTGGTGATCCAGATAAAGGTAGTCTTAAGACCCTTTGGATTACTTATTCTGTCAGTGGTGAAACTAAGAAAGCAATATTTTCCGAAAATACTCATGTGAATCTGCCATAATTTGTTTGCATTAATCATAGTTTCCAAACTCTGTGAAAGAATGATGGGGTATAAATAATGATAGCAGTTAGGGGTATATCATATTAGTATTGATGGAATAAAAAGAGTGAGTATACAGCAAGGCCTAAAAGTCAAGATCGTATTAAAAGTAGATCAAAAAAGAGACAAACTTACCAAAGGGATTGTCAAGGATATTTTGACAAATTCATCTTCACACCCTCATGGTATAAAAGTGAGATTAACTTGTGGGAACATCGGACGAATTAAAGAGATTTGTGAGTGAAAATTTCCATATCGTTCCAGGTATTGTTTGTGAATGACCAAAAAATCAAGGAGATACAATATGAAAATCTGTTTTCCGGTTGAATCAGATCAGGGATTAGAAAGTGATGTATTCGGCCATTTTGGTTCGGCACCTCTTTTTGTTGTATTTGATTCAGAAGCAAAATCAATTGATACCATTAACAATCAAGATCTGGGCCATGAACATGGTATGTGCAATCCTTTACAGGCATTGGATGGAAAAATGGTGGATGCACTTGTGGTTGGGGGCATTGGTGCGGGTGCGATCAACAAGTTAAACCAGATGGGAATTAAGGTTTATCGGGCCTTAAAGGGCACAGTCCAGGATAATGTTACGGCATTTGAAAACAGCACAATAACTGAAATGACAGTCGAACATGCGTGTAGTGGTCATGCGGGTGGGTGTGGGCATTAATCTCCTGATCTCTCAATTAGCCATGGTTGACATCGTTAGAATATGGTTCCCAAACTCCTGTTTGGGAACCTCATTGTTATAAAAACTTTGTTTTTAAAATTATCCCCTATGAGAGATCGATACAAAATAATTGAGCAAGACGGTGTTCATTTTCTCACGTCAACGGTTAGTGAATGGCTTCCTGTGTTTACGAGTCAGCCTTACTTTGATATTGTTGTTGAGACTCTCAAGTTCTGCATCGATAGTAAAGCCTTTAAACTATATGCCTATGTAATTCTGGACAATCATTTTCATCTGATTGCATCCTCTCCAGACTTATCATCCACAATGGCATCCTTGAGAAAGTATACAGCAAAACGGATCATTGAACAACTTGAAGCGGATAATAAATCTTGGCTTCTGAATCAGTTGACTTTTTTCAAAAAGCGGCATAAGAAGGAAAGTCAATATCAGGTTTGGCAGGAAGGGATGCATCCTGAGTTGATTCAGAATGCGGAGATGTTATCGCAGAAAATTGAGTATATACACAAAAATCCTGTAGCACGAGGATATGTGGATGAACAGGAACATTGGCGTTACAGCTCGGCTCGAAATTATGTGAATGATGATCATTCGATTATAAAGGTTGATTGTTCGCTTTGTTGACTCTATTTTATAGTAGTTGGATGAAACGGAATTTCATGGTTTAGTGCGTTCCCAAACAGGAGTTCGGGAACGATAGAAAATTGATCGTACTTGAGTGAATGTTATGTTGAGGAGGAGATTATGGTGATCCAGCGCATCCGAAAAATGATGATACTCCTCATCCTGGTAAGCACATTTGGATTGTACGCCCAGGGCGAGCTGATCAATGATGACTCCGGAACAGAGAATCAGGTGTATCCCGCGATTGCCATGACTGCTTCCGGCATGAGTGTGATGTGCTGGGAAGATAATCGCAATGGAAATTCCAATATTTACGCGCAGCTCTTCAACCGGGCGGGTCTTCCTCAGGGTGTTAATTTTCGAGTCCATGCAGCATCAGATTCCACGCAAGCATCGGCGAATGTGGCCATCAACCAGTTCGGTCATATGACGTTTGTCTGGGATGACAAACGGGACGGGCATTATGATATTTACGCGCGCATGTTTGAGCCGAACGGGCAGGCCAAGCACGCGGCATTTCGTGTCAATGATGATGCGGGTGTGATGTCGCAGCGGTATCCGAAAATCGCGATGAATGCTCAGGGCGATTATGTGGTATGCTGGCTAGATACAAGAGCAGACAGCCTGCCGGAAGTGGCCTTCCAATTATTTGCTTCGAATGGTGTGCGATGTGGTTCTAATGTCATCGACGTATCTGATCCGGATGAGCTGTGTTTCTGGCCTGATGCGGCCATGGCTGATAACGGTGATTTCGTAATCACCTGGCTTCAGCAGGATGAATCAGGATACATGAATCTATATGCCGCACTGTTTGACACTACCGGCCAGGAGGTCGAACCGCCATTTAAGGTGAATTCTCATCCTTCACAAGATGCAAGCATACTCTGGCAGCACGTGGCCATGCAGCCTGACGGATCTTTTATGACTGTTTGGATGTTTGGGTACGATGGCGGATTTCCCCAGGTTTTTGGTAAATGTTTTGACGCACAGGGCGGGATTGTGAGAGATCAGTTTTTTGTCAACAGTACCGAGGTATGGGGCGCCCGTTATTATCCGGATATTACTGCCATACCGGATAGCAGCTACATGGTTGTGTGGAGCATGAATGAGACGGATATGAATGTGTATGCGCGTGAATTTGATACAGAGGGCCAGCCGGTCGATTTACCGGTTCTGGTCACAGATGATGCAGGAGGTCAGCTCTTCCCTGCTGTGGCCGCAGACGGGCGTGGCATCGCTGTGTGTATCTGGCAGGATAACCGCGATGGGGACTTTGATATTTATGGTGAGTATCTCGGACCACGTATGCCCATGGATGTGCAAGCCGGGAGTTGGTTCAATAATCATGTTCCAATTGCCTGGAATCCGATTTATGGTGATACTGAGCACCGGACCTATTACATTTATCGCGGAACAGATCCGACAGGATATTTTGATCTGGTTGCCACGGTCAACACGGCAGATCGTCCCTATCCGGCTCTCATGCATGATTGGATTGATACCGATGTGACACCGGGTGAGACTTATTATTATAAGATGGATTGTGACAATCCTGATATCACAAAGCGATCAGAAACTGTATCCGCAAGAGTGGGCAGCTGGCCGGTTGATGTGGGCGGTTTCTGGAGCCAAAACAAGCCAACAATTGATGGCTTGGTTGAAGAGGATGAGTGGGCAGATTGCCCCGCCTTTGTGATTGGTTATCAATATCACGAAAAACCGGTCATTGCGCATGTTAAAAATGATTTATACACATTGTATTTTGGTGTTCAAGATTTGAACGATACCACGTTGAACAATACCAATGCTTTCGGAATGCTCTTTGATGAAGACAATGATAATACATGGGATCCGAGCGGATTCATCGGGGAGGGGCGGTTTGATGTCGTTCCTTCGGGCGCGTATTTCACCCCCTTCTATGGTGATTACCCGAATATTGGATTGGGAGCCATGATTGGCGCGGAAGGAGTGGAATCCGCTATTACTTTAACGAATGGATATGTACAATACGAGATCGCGATCGATCTGGAGGAGAGTGCGCTTCAGGCCCTGCCCGGTGAAACGATCGGTATGGCATTTTGGATTAAAGATCCGGGCAATCTTTATTCTACCTATTATGGAAATGCAGGCGAAATTCCGCGGGAGGCCTTGTGGGACGCAGCGCTCCCGCTTATGGATTACCGTCTTGCGTCTGAACCAGACACTACAACGAACCTAAGCTGGCCCATGCTCGATGGGGGGCCGAAACGCAATCGCTGGGCTGAGGATGAGAATCAACTGGCGCCGCCTTTCGAATATGATACGACCATTACTCCTTGGGACAATCAAGTGGATTTTTCAGTGCATGGATCCACGCTCATTGCCGGTGTGGGGGGAGATCCGATTACGATTTACGGGTATGACCTCGATCAGGATTCCGTACTCTGGTCCTTCGAGATTCCGGGCAGCGGGGGCGCACTGAGTTGTCAGCCGGCCGTGAATGACTCACTCGTCCTTTGTGGTGGGCAGGGGGGGGATGGTCTATACGCGCTCGATCGCTGGACCGGCGCAGTCCGATGGATGCGGCCGTTCGGATCGCTTCACGTGAAGCATCCCATTCTCGAAGGTGAGTATGTCTACATCTGCGACGACAGTCTGTATTGTCTGGATCAGAAAGACGGTTCCACGGTTTGGTCTAGTCGAAACAGCGGATTCAGTTCGCAAAAAACGCCGGCGGTGGATGGCCGCAATACATACTGGGTGATTGATGACTCCGTGCTTTGCCTGGATAAACGCGATGGTGAATCGAAATGGCGCGTATCCAATCCGGGACATGATAACAGTATCGCTATTGATGACGATTATATCTATGTACTTCGTGAAGACAGTCTCATGGCCCGCCGGATTGGTGATGGTTCCAGACGCTGGTCCGCGTATATTGAAAATAATGGGCTCATCAGCTGGTCAGGAAACAATCTGGCAGT
The DNA here is from genome assembly GCA_013202295.1 of Candidatus Zhuqueibacterota bacterium. Taxonomy (GTDB): domain Bacteria; phylum Zhuqueibacterota; class QNDG01; order QNDG01; family JABMRT01; genus JABMRT01. The sequence goes on along the minus strand of JABMRT010000244.1, from coordinate 15,830 downwards.
CTCAGATTCAGTGGTTTGTTTGTCCATCATCGGGAATAATGAACAGCCCGGTGAACTGCTTACATTCAACCGGCTTTCCGGTGATCTTCTGTGGCAACATGTGTTTGATACATTGCGAGTGGATCGGCCATTCATCGTGAATGGAAATGTCTATACAATCAATCGAAGTGATCTGTATGGATTCGATGCCTGGTCCGGAACACAGACTTATTATTATGAGAGCCATTTCACTTCGGATGTGGCTGTGGCGAATCATGCGATCTATCTTTCAGACTGGCAAGGTATTCGTGTGCTGGCCAATGAGAATCCACAATCCGGTGTTTCACCTTCTATCCAAACGCATGGATTCAAATTGTACTCAAATTATCCGAATCCATTTAATCCTGTGACCCAGATTCATTTTGATGTGGGGCGTCAGAGCCATGTCCGACTCACGGTTTATAATTCCCTGGGACAGGAAGTGACTCGCCTTGTGGATACAATTCAAGATGCAGGTTCTCATTCCGCAATTCTGGATGGCAGAGCTCTCTCTTCCGGCGTCTACATTTATCAGATCGAGATGGATGGTTTTAGATCCACAAAGAAAATGGTGCTGCTCAGATAAATGAAATGGAACTTACTTTGAAAAAACGACTTGCGATTTTACTCACCGTTCTTCTGTGCTTGCCCGTTGCCGCTGCTTCCCTCCCATTTAATGCAGACAGCGCATACGCGACCATTGAACATCTCAGTGTAACCATTGGACCCAGACCGGTCGGTTCCAGCAATGAAAAGGAAGCGCTCCGGTGGGCCATGAGTCAGTTTGTCCGGTTCGACGCGGATTCAGTTTTTTATATCCCACTAACGCCCACAATAGATTCTGAATATCCTATCAACACTGAAAGTGGTATCGCTGTGGGTATATTTAAAGGCAAGACCGATACATCCATCGTACTCGGAGGGCACATTGATTCATCCAATCCGCACAATCCAGGTGCGAATGATAACGCCTCCGGAGTGGCGGTCATGTTGGAATTGGCACGTGTCTGGTCCGATAGCCCGAGACATTATACGCTGGTGTTTGTAGCATTTGGCGGAGAGGAAGAGGGATTGCTGGGATCAGAGTTCTTCGTCAAGCAATACGCGCAGATTGATTCTGTTGCGCTCATGTTCTCTCTGGATATGGCGGGATGCGATGATACTATTCTGATCTTATCTGATCTAAAAGACAAGCAGACGCCGAAGTGGTTGATACGCGATGCATTGCGGATTGACAGGGAACAAGAGATCCATCGTCTCGTCTACTGGCCGCACTTTGTGACCTTTAATTCAATCGGCCCCGGTGCCGGATCAGATCATATGTCGTTTCTGAAGGAGGATATTCCGGCGATTGATTTCTCTGCCGGATTGAACAAATCACCCATTCATTCTCCGCAGGATGACATCTCTCTGATCAGTAAATCCATGCTGGGTGAATATGGGAAGTTGATCCATTACCTCCTTTTACATTATCAAGAAAATGGGATTCCGTCCTCGTCAACCGAACAGTACATGCTGATGCCTGTTTTCGGATTGCTCCTTTTCATCCCATTATGGGCAATGATTGTGTTCTGTTGTACGACGATCGGATTCGCTGGTCTGACCTTCATTGTCCACCTAAAACGAAGGAGATCTGCGTCTCAAAGCAAGCCGGTCCGGTTTTCAGGATTGAAGCTGATAGCTGCCTTTAATATCATTCTTTTCACCAACCAAGCGGGGCAATTCATCATCCAGTTGGTCAAGGGAGTACGACATCCCTGGGTGGTGAATGTATGGCCCTATATCGGATTCGGTGTCCTTCTCACCATTGCTGGGGTGTGGCTTGCCGCCCAAATCATGCGTCGGTGGCGGTTTAGCGAAGATCCTTCATTTTACGCGATCCGATTGCTTCTGCTGGTAGGAGCGGCCACGATTCTATTCATTCTGGGAGGACTCAGACTGGCGATGTATCCTGCGCTCATGCTCCTTCTCATTTGTCTCGCGTTGTGGTTAAGACGTGGATCTCTTAAAATCGCATTTCTTTTTCTGGCTATCATTCCACCTCTACTGCTTGTGTTCAATGAAGCGTTTATTGAGACGGCGCGATTCGTTCCATACACTCAATTCATGACCGATTCGTCCATGAAACTTTATCTTATCCATTCATTATTACAATTGATCTTATTGCTGCCTGTGCTTCCATTATTGTTTGGAACACTCTATCTATATGTTACGATTCCTGGTTTCCGATATTTACTGATGAGATTACGAAAACCGATTATCGGCATCCCGATTTTGATTCTGATAATCTCTGTCGGATGGTTTCTGATTCAGCGGTCTTCATACAATGAAATCTGGAAGCCGTTTCTACATGTGAATGCAACCTATGATATGCAGACACAGAAAAACCAGATTCAACTGATTGGAACCGAGTATCTCAGAGGGGTGCGTTTTAAATCTGATTCTTTAGAAAAGGAAATATCCGCTCGTACCTTGCGAGATACACTTCCAATCCCTTTCACTGCGGAATGGATCTCTGTATCCGGCAAAGAAATTTTACAACCCGGAAAGAAGGATACGGTTATTGTATCGTGGCAGATGAAGAGTAGCCAACCCTGGCAGGAAGTTAGTATGAGTATCCGACCGGACACAAGTTCGATTGATACGGCATGGTCAGATTTAAATATGTCATTCAATCAGGATCGAATTCAAATACAGTGGCAAACTGATCCTTCCGAAAAGATTGATGTTCAGGTCAGTCTGGTGATCGAATCGGGGGCTAGATTGATCCGAGAAATTAAAGGGAGATATGGGTTTGTGCCTGTTCCTTTAGAAGTGGAATCTGATTTAATGAATGTACGATATCGAACTGAAGTTACATTGATAGATACTATGATGATTCGATAGGATGCATCTGAAATACTGTGGAAAATCTATGGAATTTCACTTTTTATCACATATTTTCAGGCTTCATGCATTTTTCACTTGACATCCGTTAAAATTTTTCGTAAATATCTAGCGTTTCGGAAACGTTTGCACAAACGTTTCCGGTCTTTCAGTCCAATTCTCAAAATAGTTATAAGTGGTTGATTTTAATGGCTCAATCAACGATTAAAGATATTGCTAAGAAACTCGGGCTTTCTCCGTCAACTATATCCCGTGCTTTGAATGATCATCCGGATATCAGCAAAGATACCAAGCGGCGAGTTCAAGAAACAGCAGACGCCCTTGATTATCATCCCAATTCGATTGCTCAGAGTCTTCAAAGCAAACGATCGAACATTATTGGTGTGGTTGTACCCCAGGTGAAACATGTATTTTTTGCGCAAATCATGGCCGGTATCACGGATATTGCCTATGACGCAGGATACACTGTGATGATTTGCCAATCTAATGATGATTATAAACGGGAAGAGCTGAATATCAAAGCCTTGATTTCGCAGCGTGTGGCCGGATTGCTGATTTCGATCTCTCAATCCACAGAGGGTTGCGCGCACTTTAACCAGCTTATCAAACGCGGAATCCCTCTCGTCTTTTTTGATCGGGTGTGTGAAATGGTTGAGGCTTCGAAGGTGGTTGTGAACGATTTCGAAGGCGCGTTCGAGGCTGTCGAATATCTCATAAAAAAGGGATATCGAAACATTGCCCATCTTGGCGGACCGGATTTCTTAAATATCAGTCAGGACCGTTATAAAGGGTACAAGGCGGCTCTGAAAAAGCATGGTTTACCGATTGATGATCGAATGGTCATCCACATCGGTTTAAACGAAGAGCACGGCACTGAGGGCATGGCCAGACTGCTTGAGCAGGCACCTGTGAGACCAGATGCTGTTTTTTGTGTCGACGATCCCGTGGCAATTGGTGCGTATAGCCATCTACGTACTAAGGGATTGCGAATACCCGATGACGTTGCGCTGATCGGTTTCAGTGACAATCCTATCGCCTCACTGGTTGATCCGCCTTTAACCACAGTCCGACAGCCCGCCTATGAAATTGGTCGTCAGTCTACCGAGTTGTTGCTTGAACAGATTGAACATGATGGAAATGACATGCATCCTCGCAGGGAAATTTTAAAAACAGAATTAATAATTCGACAATCCACATAATCAATTTGCACCATTTATTGAGGAGGAGGGTTTCATATGAAGATGCATCAATGGATAAGTGGGGTACTATCCATCCTGGTTATTCTGTGTGTCTTAAATCCGCTATTGGCCAGTACTACCGGTAAGATAGCAGGAAACATCACAGAAATGGAAACGGGCAATCCGATGCCTGGAGTCAATGTGGTTATAACAGGTACCACAATGGGTGCAGCTACGGACATGCAAGGAAATTATACGATTCTTGGTGTACCTCCCGGAACCTATGTTGTTCATGTCACGATGATCGGATATACGCGTATTATCCTCGAGGGAGTGAGAGTTCGCATCGATCAAACTGCCCGTCTTGATTTTCAACTTGAATCAGAAGTGCTTGAGGGTGAAGCGGTTACGATTTCAGCCGAACGAAAAATCGTGAAAGAGGATGTGGCCACAAGTGTGGCTTCTGTCTCAGGGGATGAGGCTCTTGAACTGCCGATTACATCGGTTGAAGAAGTGGCGTCCTTACAAGCTGGTGTGGATGATGGATTGATCATCCGTGGCGGTACTGCCGATGAGGCCCTTTTTCAGGTCGATGGTATCACACTTCGGGATCCACGTAACAACAAACCGATCACAGGAATTGCACTGAGTGCTGTTCAGGAAATTTCGATTGAACGTGGCGGATTTAACGCTGAGTATGGTCAGGTTCGTTCCGGCGTGGTGAATATTGTGACCAAGGAAGGCAGCCGGGAAAGTTATTCAGGATCTGCCACCATAAAATACGGACCACCGCAGGCCAAACATTTCGGTATTTCTCCTTTTGATGCCAATTCCATGTGGATGCGTCCTTATCTGAACGATGCAGTTTGCTGGACCGGCACGGAGACAGCGTGGGCCGATGATTCTTATTTAGAGAGGCAGTATCCACGATTTGATGGATGGAATACGGTATCTCAACGCCTACTTGAAGATGGAATTCCAAACAATGATTTGACACCGGAAGGTGCCCAGCGATTGTGGGAATGGCGGCATCGCAAAACGGCTGTCACAGATCAGGCAGATTATAATATTGATGCCGGTTTTGGTGGTCCGGTTCCATTCTTGAGTAAACAATTGGGTGATGCCCGATTCTTTACGAGTTTTAGAACGCAGCGTGAAATGTTGATGATTCCTCTGTCACGCGATGATTACAAAGACTATGACTGGTCGTTAAATATCACGAGTGATATTGATAAAGCTACGAAACTCAAACTGAGTATGATGACGGGTAAAAGTTATAATGTAGCGATCAATGCCACGGATTATAATTTTTATGGCACAGATTGGGGCCTGAGTGCTGCTCAGTTCTGGAATCCGACAGATTATGTGCGGTCACCGATTGAAATTGCGAGAGTAACACATGAGACGCGCCCAGGACGTATTTTTTCTGATTCCTGGTACTGTCCTGCTGAAGTCAGTTATCTCTCACTTGCAGCAAAACTCACACGAGTTCTGAGTGCGAAGGCTTTTTATGAAGTCAGCCTGGAACATATTAACCGAACCTACAATACCCAGCCGATTGAACAACGGACTGGTGAATTGACCATGGTTATTTCTCCGACTGAACCTTTACCGTATCAGGGCTGGTGGCCTGAAGAAGAGGGATCCTATTACGGCGGGTACTGGGCCGATCCGGCGCCATTCGGATTTGATCAAGATATTGAATCTGGCAATGACGGCATGTTTTTCGGAGGGCATACCAGTACGGCACGTGATTTCAGCAAGATCTCTGCCACCACATTGAAAGCAGATCTAACCAGCCAGGTTGATCACAGCAATATGGTTAAAGCCGGTTTTGAGTTTGTGGTGAACACACTTGACCTTCAGTATGGTGAGGTCAATTTTTCACAGGGTGCTTCAAGTTGGGTGAAACAAAAAGATACACCCATACGAGGTGCGATATACGCTCAAGACAAACTGGAAGCTTATGGTTTTATCATGAATGCCGGTTTGCGACTGGATTTCACAAATTCCAATACAGACTGGATTCTTGGACAAGATCCATTCTATCGCGATTATTACTCTGCGGATTATGATTCCACTGCATCCTACTCGATGACTAATTCGAAATGGCAGTGGTCTTTCAGTCCGCGGCTCGGCATTTCGCACCCCATCACAGAAACCTCAAAACTGTTCTTCAATTACGGCCATTTCAAACAGCTTCCCACGTACGAACAGATCTTCCGGATTGGTCGCGGGTCCTCTGGACGAGTGAACAATATCGGGGATCCCAACCTGATTTTGGCAAAAACAGTTTCTTACGAGCTGGGTTTTGACTGGGGCATCATGAACACCTATTTGCTTCAGGTGGCTGCCTTCTATCACGATATCGGTGATCAGCAAGCCTTTTCCCAATATATCAGTGCAGATGCTTCCATGAACTACTTTCAGGCCGATAATCGCAGTTATGAAGATATTCGCGGATTTGAACTCACATTGAGAAAACAGCCTTCAAAATGGTGGTCCGCTTTCATGAGTTATACCTACCAAGTCAAGACTGCAGGACATTTCGGTAGTGCCATTGTTTATGAAGATCCTTCGGAACAGGCGCAATATGACAGGGAAACACAGAATCTGTATCAGGAGCGTCCCATTCCACAACCGTTTGCGCGGGCGCATGTGTCGCTTTATACACCGTCCAATTTTGGTCCGTCATTCATGGACGATCATCTACTCGGCAATTGGTCTGCCACTGTGATCGCGAATTGGAGCGATGGTGGATGGTACACCTGGAACCCGAAGGCAATTCGGGCTGTTGCATGGAATGTCACAATCTGTGACTATTACAACTTCACATTACGCTTAAACAAGACGTTTGCATTTAAACGGGCGAAGGTTTCATTCTTTGCTGATATCAGCAATTTGCTCAACACTCGACGACTTTCCGGGGCAAGTTTCTACAATCCCGATGATGAACGGTATTATATGGAATCCTTGCACTTGCCCGAGAATGATGCCTATAGCAATATTCCGGGAGAGGATCAAGTCGGTGATTTCAGGGATGATGATATAGACTTCCAACCGATTGAACAGGTTGGAAACCACAGCTGGGTCTCTCTGCCTGATGAATCGGTGATTTACTATGATAAAACGGATCAGGATTATTGGACCTACAACGAAGGGGAATGGACACACGTACCGGATTCAATTATGGATACCATTCTCGATGACAAGGCGTATATCGATATGCCGAATCAATCGTCTTTTAATTTCCTGAATCCACGGATGGTCTTCTTTGGTATTCGGACCTCCTTTGATTTGAATTAATCCTGTTCCGCAAAGTGAAAATAAAGATTGGTGAGGATGACTTATGCATAAAGAACAAAGCAGAATCAAGCAATTGGGGCTAATTGCCCTGATCGTTGTGCTGATCTGTATGGGTACTTCCGAGGGATGGGCCCAGGATCGTATCATCAGCCTAGGCGTAAAATGGCTCCGGGTCAGTGATTTACACAGTACATTCGCAATCGAAGGTGCTGAATTTGAGATGCACCGAACCGGCAACCTGCCCGAACAATCAGATGGTATGCGCTGGCCTGCCCAATTCAAGTGGCAGGACTGTTCAGCAGCCAAAGGAATGATGATCGGAACCACAGATTTTCAGGATCCTGTGTCGGGCGAACTCTATGCGTATAAAACAGCTTGTGTTGGATACAAGCGGGGATATCCGGATACAGAAATCATGCCCTACGAATTTTATATGGTCGGGCGGTTTCCCGCACCTCTTGTAACGGTCGATGGCATGAGTGCTACGGATAACAAACTCAATGATGTGGTGGATGTCCTTGATCCCGATTTAAAACCGGACCGTATGATTGTGCATAAAATGCACACATCCATCGGCATTGATATCACACGCAAACTCATGGCCTTCAGCCAGCAGAATCATGGCAATTATTTTGTCTATGAGTATACACTTAAAAATACCGGGATTATTGATCTTGATGGCAATACATTTGAGACACCGAGAACCTTGACCGATGTCGGATTTAGCCTTCAATTCCGCTATGCAACGGGTAATGAGGCTTTCAAACGAGGATGGTCCGCGGCCGGAGCTATCAGCTGGGGCCTAAATACAGTGAACCAAGTAGTGGGGGAAGATCCGACTGCTGCGTCATTCACAGATCCCAATTCTCCGATTCATCAGATGCGCGCGTTTTATGCCTGGTATGGTCCTCATTCTGTGGCGAGTTGGGATGACTGGGGCGCACCTGAACATGAACGTACTGGCACGCTTGGCGCTGTACAATATCCGGGGGGCGTTACATTGCACTGTGATGACACACCGAACAGTGGTGTGGATGATCTCTATCAACCCAAATGTACCTGGTATCTTGAGGCGGATGGACATCCCTTTGCTATCAATCAGTATGATCCCCAATTGATGACTGAGAAATATACGGAAGTGATTGCACCTGGAGATCCGCCAATGTCCGAGGGGCATCCGCCGAATGGATCGCACGCAGATCAGGTCGGTGACGGATTTGCCGATCAATGGACATCGGATTCTGGCGGTATCATGCAAAGTGTGGGGTACGGTGTCTGGGATCTGGCACCTGGCGACAGTATCAAGATCGTACTTGCCGAAGGTGTTTCAGGAATAGATCGTGCGCTGAGTCTCCAAGTGGGTCAGAACTGGATCGACGGTATCACGGGTGCAGACGCGCCTATGCCCGATGGGTCTCCCTCTTCTGATCCGGATGCCTACAAAGAAGCCTGGGTAAAGACGGGTGTTGATTCTATTATTAAAACACTGCAGCATGCGCGATACAATTTTGCCAATAATTACGATATTCCCCAGCCCCCTCCACCCCCCGAGGCATTTCAGGTTGAATCGGGCGGTGATCGGATTTTCCTGAGTTGGGCCGACAATGCGACTTCCGATGCTCATTTTAACGGGTATGAAGTATACCGGGCGATCCACCGTGCAGACACATTGTATGAGATGATTTATACCTGTGACAAATCCAACGTAGCTCACAGCTATGAAGACCGGTCGGCAAAGCGCGGATTTAATTATTATTACTATGTGGTCAGCAAGGATGACGGAACTCAGAATGAATATCAGACGGATGTGCCGCTGGTTAGCAGCAAGTTCTATACGATAACCAATCAGCCGGCGCGTTTACAGCGGCCCGCAGCTGAAAGACTTGAGGACATCCGTGTCGTACCGAATCCATTTCATATCAAAGCGCGTGACATTCAGTTTGGCGTGGGTGCTCCCGATCAAATCGCGTTCTTCGGGCTTCCGCCTTTCTGTGATATCAAAATTTATACAGAACGCGGTGACCTGATCAATACCATTGTCCATGCCAATGGTACCGGTGATGATTACTGGGATTCAAATACCATGTACAATCAGATTGTGGTTAGCGGTTTATATATCGCATTTTTTGAAGTGACTGAGGATGTGGTAGATGAACAGACAGGACAGCTAATCTTCAAGAAGGGCGACAATGCATTCCGTAAATTTGTCGTGATTAGATAACCCAGGTCATCTAGACTGAAATTAAGGAGAAATGCGATGCGCAATCACTCTATACAAAAATGGATGACATGCATCCTGCCGGTACTTATTCTGGCCGGAATGATTGGATGCGACAAACTCATCCCTGAAAAAATTATTTTACTTGATACATATGATAAGAAAATCTATCAAGTCATGGATCTGGATTATGGGAGTGTCTGTTATTTTTTAGCGGATAGTCTCGTATTTGGTGATTCTCTGGATTCACATCTTCCAGAGTTGATTGAGAGAGGCTGGATCCTGGATACTTCCTTTACTATGATTGATGTTGAGAAAATCGTCTATGATACCACATACACAGATCTCGACTCGACTGATATTGATACAATCACACAGAGTACAGAACTTGAATCGGTTGAAGTATTCAAAGATATTTTGGCCAGTCGTGATCTTGGAGAGCCCATGGCTCTTGATACACTGGTTTCCCTGGATGATTTATCCGGTGTGCCCGAATTGCTAAGCAACACCGATGCGGATTCACATTTGGTTATCCAAATACTGGATGGTAAAGGATGTTTCATATTTGATAATTCAAATAGTACTGATGGTCGGTTTGCGTTCTATTTTGATGATTATGTAAATATGCAAATTTGGGAAATCACAGAAAATGCGGCTGGTGATCTTATTGTGAAATCAAGCGAAGAACAAAATCTGCAAGCGATTTCAGATTGCAAATTCAAGAAAACCCGGTTCGAATATGTTCTGCCACCGGAGAAGGTTCTTATGCAGATTGAAGCACAGGGGCAAACAATCAAGCTGCATTTTCCAATGGTTATTTCTATAGGTGAGTAAACTCAGGAATCAGTACAATCCACTTTCTGGAGGATGAGTCATGTTGAAAGGAAAAACAATACTTTTAATCATATTGGCGGCTATATGGATTTGTTGTCCATCGGTTTTTGCCGCCGAAAAACTGGCACAATCCGGATTCCAGTTTCTAAGCGTCGGAACCGACGCTGGGGCAACTGGGATGGGTGAAGCCTATACAACCATTGAAGGCGGATCCAACGCGATGTTCTACAACCCGGCTGGACTGGCTCGACTTGATAAGCGTTTTGATGCGACGTTCAGTGCGAATAACTGGATTGCAGACATTAAACATTACGCAGCCACATTGGCATATAAGCCAGAGAATGGTGCATGGGGCACATTTGGTCTCAGCGCCATGTGGATCGATTATGGAGAGTTGCAGGGCACGATGGTCTGGAACAATTCGTTGGGGTATCTGGATACGGATAAGTTCTCTCCCAGCGCGCTTGCACTCGGCATTGGATACGGCAAGTTGCTGAATGATAAATTTGCCGTGGGTGGCCAGGTCAAGATTGTTGCTCAATCCCTGGGTGAAAGCGTGATTCCTTCTGAGCACACCTGGGCATCAGGCACTGTGAAAAAGAATGTGGCATCCACATATGCCTATGATTTCGGCACGGTTTATCAAACCGGCTTTAAGGGCATTGCGTTTGGTATGAGTGTACGGAATTTCTCAGGCGAATTTAAATTTGAAGAAGAGAGCTTTCAGCTTCCTTTAACATTCAAGATCGGTGTCTCCATGGATGTGCTGGATCTGCTGAACGAGAAGCCTGAAAATCAATCGGTGCTCGTGTGCATTGATGCGGTCCATCCCCGTTCAAAAGCGGAGTATCTCAATTTGGGTGTGTGCTATCAATTTATGAATATGTTGAATCTTCGAGCTGGTTATATTTCAGGTCAGGATGAATATGGCGCTGCGTTCGGATTTGGTGTATCGGTCATGGGTGTGGCTTTTGATTATGCATATACACCCTTTGGTGTATTTGAAAACGTGCAACGTGTGACAGCCCGGATCTCGATGTAAACAAGTTTATTGAGAAAGATTCGAATAAAGGAGAAATCGGAATGAAAATACAACATCTTTATTTAACTATCTGCCTCATCATAGTAGCCCTCCTTTTTGGGATAACGGGTTGTGAATATGATGGTCCTGCCGCAATATGGAATGCAGATGCTGATCTCGGTGTACAGCCGTCTATTACGGCAATTGATCCACCGGAGAGTGCCGGGGGTGCCTCTGTCATCCAAATTATTGGGCAAGGATTCAAGGTGGATAGCACCAAAGTATACTTTGATGATGTGCCGAGTGAAATCCAATCCATGACACCCACAGAGATTATTGTGTATCGGCCCAATATTTCCGGTGATTCGATAGCAATCCTTGTTCAGGTGGATGGCGCAGTGGCTCTGGCAGCCCATTCGGGATATGAGATTACTGCAGTAGTGAGTAATTATGGGAAATTTGTAACTCCGGGTGGGGTATTCCTCATGGATTTTGATACAGAGGGGAATATGTGGATGCTGGTTCGTAAAAGAGTTTTTAAAATTTTACCCGATCAATATATTGTTGAAATTACTCAGCAGACGTACCGGGGTTCAACTTCAGATATAAAGATTGGTCCCAATGGCTATTTGTTTATGAAAAAGAAAGATCACGCACTTCTCTACATGATTGATTCTGCGCAGAACGATACGACTGTCGAATATGCCGCCTATCCGAAAAACATGAGTTATATTGATTTTGATGAAAACGGAAACATATTCGCTGGTGGCGATGGAACCGGTATTGGTGTGATTGTCGGCGATACGAGTTATGTGGTAGGTAATTGCGAGGATTTGAGTATTGTTTGTATACGTGTGTTTGATGATGCGCTTTATGTGCTTGATGATGAATCGAATGTATGGCGCAGTGAAATCTTGGATGATGCGGGTACTCTTGCTGATAAAGAATTATTCCTGGATTGGTCCACATCCGGTTATACAGGTGCTGAAGCATTCTGCATCACATTTGATGCAGATGGCATTCTCTATGTAGGTACGGATCACAGTGACACGGTGTTGATGTTCGACACCGATGGTAAGTTGATCGGACCATTGTTTAAGGGTATCCTTTTTCCGAGTTCTATCTGGATGACGTGGGACAATGATAATAGTCTTTATGTCACGCGCTATGGCAGTCCCGAAGACATGGTTGATGATTTGTTTAAGGTGAGCGTTGATAAAGCTGGCGCTCCCTATTATGGAAGAGGGCTTTAACGGGTTGATATGACGGTCGATCCGTTATTCTTGCTTCATCGTTCTACCTCCCCTGCAGGCCCGGCCGGTTTCGGTCGGGCCTGTTATATTTTAGCACTCTTCTATCCGATGATTTCTATCATTATTACATCGAAAATATTTTGTGTATAGCATATAATATGAGTTTTGTATAGATTAAAAGGGTGAACCAAGGTCCACCCTGCAACTTGGAGTGCAATTAATCTGAAGATTTTAAACAGTGAGGTATGGCATGTTATTCAATATTAACTATAAAAAGCTATTCAGTATTGTAGGAATAATTTTGCTTGTATTCTCATGTGGTAAACACGAAGTAAGTATTGTTGTTAAAAACTACTCAAGTGGTAATTTACAAATAGATGGAAAGCCTTATAATGATTTTATTTTAAAATCACATAGTACATCAAATACAGATAGTTTATTTTTTCTCGATCTTCTACCTGGAAGACATAAGTTTAGATATTTTTTAGGAGATTCCACCATAATTGATACAAGTTGTATAATTCAAGGTGAAACCTATTTATTCATAGATATGCAATCAGGTGAATTGGGTGGCTTTTAATTCTTAGATTTCATCGAGTTCAGAATGAATGGTGCAGCAAGCTGCACCCTACAACTATAGATTAAATAAGGTTTTTTCTATTTCAAATGCACATTCATGAATGGCAATACCTTAAACGGCCAGGGATTGTTCTTGGCAATATTAATCGCACCGATCTGAATGCCATTCAGCTTGTTTGCGATATTAAGAATTCCAATTGATACGCCTGTCATTTCTTTCGCTTTTACGTAACCCGCTGCTCCGAAATATTTCAGCTGATCTGCTTTTAAGAAAACTCCGGTAAGAAAAATTCCTTCGAGTTTTGATCCACCGATGCCGAAACCGCTGATGGCCACGCCACTCAACTTATTGCCCCCAATACCCAGAAGTGAGGCCGCGAATCCAGAGACCTTATTCCCCCCCAATCCCAGACCGGCCAGAAATATGCCTTTCAAATCTTCACCACCCATGCCGAGACCTGCGATGCCCACACCGTGAATGGTGTCACCGCCAAATCCAAGACCGCCGATAAACAAACCGCGCATATCATTGCCGCCAATACCGAGGCCGCCGATGCCGATCCCATGAAAGGTGCTGCATCCAATTCCCAGGCCACCGAAAGCGAAACCGCTGATATTGTCAGCACCCAGACCAAGTATACCGATACTTGTGCCAGAGATCGATCTGGCAGCCACACCGAAACCCAACGCGAATCCGTTCAATTCTTTGGCCTCGGGCCCCAAGATCCCAAGTGCAACTCCGTTTATCACTGCGTCCGGATTTTTGCCCGCTTTCCACAAGGTCACATTCAGACCATTAATTTCTTCCACGTACTGATCTTTGAAATTCAGACGAATTCCAGTCCAATTTCTCGAATTGCCGATACTGATGCCGTGATTTTTAATGCCTAGATTGATTGCAAATGAAGGGGGTGGTGTTGATGATGAATCGGCGGTTTGGGCCAGAAGGTTAGTGCAAAATAACAGGGGGATGATCCATAACGATTTTTTCAACATATTTTTCTCCTCTCCAAGATTTCAATTATTATGGAATACGTAAGGGAGATGTATTTGTTTGGGATAAATTTCAGAAAGCGAACGGAAATCCTGTCAGAAAATAACGGGATGTATATGCTACTTCTTAGCAGCCAGGTTTTTCATGGTGTCAAACACTTGCTGCACCGGGATATCGGATTCCTGCGCAAATCGTTTGCAATCCGCGAATTCAGGCTCATAGGTTTTTGATCCATCTTCAAGCACTCGCACCTTGACCTTGCCTTCACCCCAGGGTGTCTTTACTAGCACAAACTCACGCTTCAGGATCATTCGTTTCTTAATTTCTGAAAGACGCACACCGAGCGTTGTGGTTTCACGGAAGATGATGTTTGTGCAGGCATCCACATGATTCGCACTTACAATCACACTCAGAATTACGCCAGGCCGACTTTTTTTCATGATGATGGGATTTAGGAAAACATCCTTGGCGCCGGCCTCAAAGAGTTTCTCCATGATGTGATCATAAAACTGGGGATTCATATCATCGATGCTGGTTTCAATCATACGGATGGTGTCGGTTTCCACAACATCCTGGGATTCTCCGATCGAAACGCGCAAGAGATTGGCGAGGGGCAGATCGTGGAATCCGGCGCCGTACCCGGTTTGATCAACCTTCATTGCCGGCATGGCTCCGAAGTGATCCGCCAGGGTAGTGAGGATGGCTGCACCAGTGGGGGTGATGAGTTCGCTTTCAATTCCTTTTGAATAGACCGGTACGTCTTTGAGCAGTTCCATCGTGGCTGGAGCCGGTACAGGAAGGGTGCCGTGTGTGCATTCCACGGTGCCTGTACCTACATGGATCTTGGAGACAACTACCTGATCGATTCCAAGCAATTCCAATCCGATTGCCGCGCCGACAATGTCGACAATCGAATCGACGGCCCCGACTTCATGAAAATGGATTTCATCCACAGATTTATTATGAATCTTCGCCTCAGCTTCAGCCAGCCGTGTGAAGATCAGGATGCTGGTTTTCTTGATTTTATCCGAAAGATGACTCTCCTGAATAAGGGCGGAGATGTCCTTCAAATTACGGTGTGGATGTTCATGTTTGTGATCGTGATGCACATGACCGTGATTGTGTGCCGCAAGGGGAGTGTCCGGTTTTCCATCCAACAGCACATCAAACTTGGTACCGGTGATGCCCTTTTTTACAGACTTGCTGACTTTGAGCCCATATCCATGCAAGTGCACTTTTTGAAGTTCATTTTTAAGCGCTTCGAAATCCAGACCGGCATCCAACAAAGCGCCGAGAATCATGTCACCGCTGGCACCGGCAAAGCAATCGAAATAGGCGATACGCAAGATTTATTCTCCTTCAGATAATCTATGTCTTGTTCCAAGATTAACAGGGTTAGGGGTAAGCGGTTAGAGGTTAGGGGTTGATGGCAAAATAAACGTGCACCCCCAAAGGGGCTTGCATGGTTCAGGAATATTGTTTATTTTCATCGATTCATTGTACCTTTAACTGCAAAGATTGTGATGCTGAAAAAAAGCTTATC
>JABMRT010000243.1 GCA_013202295.1 Candidatus Zhuqueibacterota bacterium | reverse complement strand
GGATCGGTCGTGACTGCAATGATTTGTGATCGCTGACCAGTCATGATGATAGGATCGGTTGTTACAGCAATCAACTGGGGACGTTGTCCAGTCATGATGATGGGATCGGTCGTGACTGCAATGATTTGTGATCGCTGACCAGTCATGATGATAGGATCGGTTGTAACCGCGATTGATTGCGGACGCTGGCCGGTCATGACAATCGGATCGGTTGTGACTATAATCGGGGCTGATGGTGGTGATTGAATTGAAATTGTATAGACCTCAGTCCAACCTCCGTTTGCTGCCATTGGTGTTTCATCACGTGTGATTACCTGCACGCCCCAGGCATAGGTTTCACCGATATTCAATGGTGTTGCATCGGTTGGATATTGATATCCTTGTCTGCGCATCATTTGTTCATGATGTGGACTATTTGTTTTAACTGCATCTGCAGAATTTTGTCCGGACATGAGAAGCACCAGGCGAAATCGGTAAAATAGCAGTTGGTCTGGTACGCTCTGGGCCGGGGTCCAGAAAAAGGCGGGATTGGGTGATCCAATAACTGCCCCATTATCCGGTGAAAGCAGCATGGGCGGCGCGGGAAGCTGAGCAAACAGAATCGGCGGAGGCATGGAAAAGATGAAGAGGAAGAATGCCAGCAAACGGATTGTGTGCATTCTGAATTGTAACCTTTTCATTGGCGCTCCTTTCATTTTAAAAGCTCGAAATGAGTAACCATTCAGGTCCAAGATATATATTATTGTGCAGAAATTAAGTCGTTGTGATCAAAACATAAGAAAGTGGATGGACTAAGGCAAGATATTTTTTCAGGGAATCAGTGCAAGATTCATGTCTTGCAACTACAGGGATGTGTGTTATGAAACATTGGAGTAACTATAACTTCGCTCTCACGAAGATTATAGGAACGAGTTTGCGAATCGTCCCTATGAAAATCATTATTTCAATTTTTGCCAATAGTCGTACCAAGTGGTTCCCTGGGCCGGGCGTTCGACAGGCTGGATGTCAACATATATGATAGTATCTGCATCTTCACCATATGGGCCCTGAAGCACGACCTCACCCTGATGGTTCACAACCAGTGAGCAGCCGATACCTTTCCAGCCTTTCCAGGGACCGCCGGTCATCCAGCCCACATTGCTGCAGCTTATGATCCATACGGCAAAGTCTCTTGCAACGGGTTGATAGGCGTCCTTCCACAGCTGACCATAGGGATCTTTCTCATTGTCATGATCTGCAACCACGGCCCAGCTGCTTGGCGAAAGGATGACATCCGCACCCATATAGGCCAGCGATCTTGTGAGCACCTGATCGGGTGTGTTGGCATCCGCGCAAATGAACAGGCCGAAAGTGCAGAGGTCGGTCTTCACCACATTAAGCCGATCACCCAGTGCATAGTAGGGATGTCCAATATCCAGCTCATTGATTTTACGGTGATGCAGGATGATCTCTCCTGCCGGATTGATCAAGACGGCCGAGTTGTAAACCGTATTCTCATCCTTTTCAATCAATCCCGAACATATATAAATATGATGCTGCATTGCCATCTGTACGAGAAATTTGGAGGTTTTACCATTTGGTATGGGCTCGGCATCCGTTAATGCAGATGGATCGGTCCAGCCCAAATCCATGGCTTCGGGTAGAAGGATGATTTGTGCTCCATTTGTCGCAGCTTCTGCAATCCGTTTCGAGGCATGTGTGAGATTGATATCCCGGTCTCCACCCACAACTGTCATTTGAATGATTGCGAGCTTGAATGGTTTTTTCATTTTCAAATCCTGTTTGGCATATGCGCTTTGCTGCAGGATCATCAATAAAATACCCAATAATCCATAAATAATTGAGCGCTTCATCTGTTACTCCTATTTATCCAATACGAGCAGCTCAACTTTTCTGAACTCAATTGGATGACTTTCAGCCTGTAAGGAGATGTATCCCTCTTCAATGAGGACCTTTCCATCCTTTATCAGATTTTTAGCATCCTCATCGTTCTTATCCAGTTGCGGTTTTTCGTAGACAAAGACCAGGTCGCCGTTCACAAAATGGTTGATGGTGCCGCTGCCGTTCACTTCGACTTCCATAGTGACCCACTGATCGCCGTGAAAAGTTTTTGAGGAGGAATTGATGCAGTGCTGAGTGATGAGTGAATCATCCATCACGATATGGGTGCCCGGTGTGCAGACATTGGCTGTGGGTCGTTCATCCGTGCCATTGCCGCCCAGAATCTGTGCTTCGATACTAACCGGGAAATTTTGGTCTTTCCGCATGGTTTCTGGATTCTGACAATGGAACATGATGCCGTTGTTCCGGAATGCCCACGCAGGACCGCCTGGTACCTGATCACCCACGAATCGGTATTCGATTCGAATGATGTAATGTGAAAATGGTTTCTCATAGAAAATGTGTCCAAATTGTCCCTCAAAATTATCATACTGATCATAAGAGACCTTCATCACACCATTCTCCACTCGGAAGGTGTTGTTGTAATTGTATCCCAAATCGTAACCGGATATTTTGACTGTCCAGCCATCGAGATTTTTGCCGTTGAAGAGGGATATCCACTTCTCATTGTTCTTTTTTTGAGAGCACCCAATGAATATGGATGAGGTTAATCCAACTAGAAAGAGGATTGACAATTTCTTGTATGAAGTCATCATTTGTATTTTTCCTTTTATATTAGGCTTGGATGCATTATTAAATATAAGGCAGATCACCCTTTTTTGCAGTCGAAATATTCAGAATGATATTTTTTATGGCTTCACACACAGCATGAAAATATTGTTCTCCCTTCTCCCGCGTCGCTTTTTGAGGATTGCCCGATCCCAGATCGGGGTGCGAGGCGGTCCATGGACGGGGTGTCCACACACCGGGCTGGCTGAGTCCCTCGATTTGAAATGGAATGCGTTTGCCTGTTCCGGCATCATTCATGCGAACACGATCCGGGCAAAGGTAAAGGAGAAGGCTAGTTTCCATTTCATCAGCATGGTCAAGACTTTCCTCGAAGATTTTCGCTTGCATCTCAGGGATGAGCTGCCAGAAATTAATCACGATAATCAAAATGTCCCGATCGATCATCAAATCCCGTACAAACGGTTTGAATTCATTTCCTCCATGTGCATTTAAAATGATCAAGCGGTCGATATCTTGCCTGATGAGAGAATCCGTGACATCCTCTAATATGGATAAGGTAGTAATCGAATTAAAATGGATGGCAGCCACCTGATCGAGTTGTTGTGCATTGTTGCCGAAGGGGATAGTCGGGAGTACGATGACCTTGGCGCCATCCTGACTGGCCAGATCGGCCGAGTGTTCCGCAAAGGCGGTGGTTTCGATGGCATCTGCACCGTAGGGTAAGTGTTGGCCATGCGCTTCTGTCGCACCCCAGGGCAGGATGGCGGTGTTGGGTTTGTAACCCAGCAATTCTTTTTGTGTGGCGGACATGAGTTTGGTCTGATTTAAGTGCATTTCGATTTCCCTCCAATTGTGACGAAAATTCACAGAATCGTATTCACGATGTATGCTTTATGCCGGGCAGTTTCAGTTCCCGGCCTATTCGGCCATAAGTTCGACAATTTTCGGTTCCATGGCTTCGGTCCAGATACGATATCCTTCTTTATTGGGATGCAGATAATCGGGCATGATGGTCTGGCTAAGTAATCCGACGTCCGATAAAAAGTGATCATTTAAATCCAGATAGTGGATCATCTTGTTGTCCGAGATTTCTGAGGCGAGCAGGCTGGCCGCGGCACATTTTGCTCTTTGCGTCGATGGGAGCTGATCGCGGGGAAAGATCGCCAGTAGCAGGATTTTCATGTCCGGCAGACTGGCCCTCAGCCGTTGGCACACAGCGATGATGCCGTCGGCTATTTCTTCGGCGGTGTTGTCATCCCCATTTGAATTGTTGGTGCCGATAAGCACCACAGCGAGTTTGGGGGATACGTTGGAAAAATCGGAATTGTCAAGTCTCCAAAGCACATGCTGGGTTTTATCCCAGCCGAAGCCCATGTTCACTGCGTTTCGGGGTGCGTAATATTGGTCCCAGTATTCTTTGCCATCCCATTCCCAACCATGGGTGATGGAGTTGCCGATAAAAAGAATATCCACATTGCCCAGTTTCAGACGTTCGTTGACCGCTTCATGGCGGGGCCAGTACCACTCCTGTACTTCTTCGGCATCCATCCTGACCGGAGTCACTGCTGAATGTGTTTTTTCCGGAACATCCGTTAATATGTCCTGCCCAGTTTTTTTGCAACCTGCTATACAGATCAGGAAGAATATGAATGTAAATAAAATATGGGTTGATCGTCGCATGTGAATACTCCATGAATGAGAAAGATTTTTTCAATATTTACAAATCGTCAGACCGTTTTCGCTTTGAAAGCAGCAGCACATCCCTGAGTTCATCTGTTGTCCGGGCGGCCTTCCATCGTTTTTCAAAATCCGGTTCCTGAACAATATGAGCGATGGACATGAGCGCGCGTAAGTGATATCTCCGCTGATCCATGGATCCAACTAAAATGAACAGTGTGGTTACTGGCTCATCCGCTATAGAAAACCGGATGCCTTTCAGACAGCGTACAAGCATGATATCAAATTGATCCTCTCCAGGCACAATGATGTGAGGGATGGCCAGGCCGGGACGGACAATGGTGTATGCCTGATGTTCCCGCTCCATAAACTTTTGATATAGTGTGTTTGAATCCAACTGCAAACGTTTTTCCAGAATCTCCGAGATCTGATGGAACACCTTGTCCGCAGAGGTGGATGCTTCCAGATCCAGAATCTCTGCACTTCTGACAAACAGATCGAATTGATCCCCCACAATTTCATCCCGCTCAATCACAATGTCTCGAAGTTCCCGCTCAAGCGACCGTGTTTTCAATTCCTTCGCAGAAATTCTTTTCACCAGATGCATCAGCGCTGAGGAGCGTTTGATCCGTTTGCGGGCAAATCCGAAATAAATGACCACACCAAACAGAAAGAAACTCACACTGATCAGGATAGGAATCCAGCCCATTTCAATGAGAAGAAATCCATATGCAGACAGTGCAAACGCGGGCATCCAGGGATAAATCGGTACTTTGAAATGGGGACGATAATTTTGAATTTTACTTTCCCTCATCACGATCACGGCAACATTGCTCATCATGAACAGAAGGATCATCAGTGTTGAGGCAGTCTTCACCAGATTTTCCGTACTCAGGAAAAGGATAACACCCATCATAAATCCACCCGTAAACAGGATTGAAAGTATGGGGGTGCTGGTTTTTGGATGGACTTTTGCAAACCATCCGGGCAGGAGCTGATCGCGGCTCATGGCAAGCGGTGTGCGGGATGCAGACAGGAGGCCTGAATTGGCGGTTGTAAAAAAGGCCGCAATCGCGCCAACTGAGAGAATCAATGTACCTGGGAATCCCATCAGTTTGCCCGCACCCAAAGAAAGTGGGATGAGCGAAAGATGCAAATCCTGGCCATCCACAATCCCCACAGTAACTCCAATGGCCAGGATGTATATAGATGTAACCACGATAAAAGAAAGAAACATTCCCAGAGGGATATTACGCGCTGGCGACTTCACCTCTTCTGCGATACTGGCTATTTTTGTGAGTCCTCCAAATGAAACAAAAACCAGTCCGGCTGTGGTCACAACCGACCAGAAACCATTCGGCATGAAGGGAGTATATCGCTCAGGCTGCGTGGCAATGAATCCGCGGCCAATATAAAAAAAGCAGATTACCAGCAAGAGTATTACGAGAATCACCTGAATCCGTCCTGTCAGCTTGATGCTGAAGAGATTCAGAAGAATGAAAAAAAGACAGGCTGACATTGCAATCGCCTTGATTTGGATGGAGGAAATATCCGGTTTCAGGAGAATGGCGAATGCTCCGATACCCACCAACGCAAAGGCGCTTTTCAGGCTGATCGAGAACCAGTTTGCAAATCCGCCGAACAATCCAAGTAAGGGGCCGAGACTTCGGTCGATGAAAAAATAATCTCCCCCGGCTCGGGGCATGGCAGACGCCAGCTCAGCCTTGGCAAACATGCTGGGAATAATCAAAATTGCAGCAAGCAAATACGCCAAAATCATAGCAGGTCCGGCTTGGGCGTAGGCGAGTCCAGGCAGGACAAAAAGACCGGAACTGATCATGGCACCGGTGGAAATAGCGAATACATTAAAAAGGCCGAGTTCTCGTTTCAGCATGGCAGATTCCAGTTAAGTTCAAAGCAAGATAGACCGCAATTGTATTATACATTTTCGCACTGATCTTGTCAAGTGAATCTATCTACATGACAATTTTTTACTTGACTATCGAGAGTGATATGTCTATTATAAACGTTGATTTAATATCTGAAATTTCTGATGAAAGGGGCTTTCGATGGGTGTTGACAAAAAACTAGATCATGATATGAATAAAAAGGAATCCAAAAGCCAAATCAGCCGGCGCGGATTTATGGGCGCTATTAGCGCGGCGACAGCTGGTACGGTATTGAGCTCTTGCAAGAAAAAGTCCACTGAGCCGGATCCTCCTGGAGTCAATCCGAACGAGACAGGGGATGTTGCCCTGGCTAAACTCGCTAATTATGATTACGATACGCTGAAAAGTAAACTGGAAACTATGTTCACACAGGTGGGCGGGTTTGGAGATGTGATTTCAAGCGGTGACAAGGTTGCGATCAAGATTAACCTGACCGGTGGTAATTCTCAATCCACCACTATGCTACGGAATTACGGTTGTTCAGCTGAAGACAGTGTCTGGACGCATAGTTCAGTGTTACGCGCTGTGGGTGAACTGCTGATTGATGCTGGAGCCGGACAACTTTATATTGTTGAAGGGCAGAGCGATGAGGCAATGAATAACCCAAACTTGGGTTATGGATTAGTCAAGCTGGGGCTGGGCGCACAATATATTAATCTGAATAATCCGAATTCCAGTGGTCAGTATACGGATCTACCGGTGAATAACGGTTTTAACTTTGATAAATTTACTGTGAATCCGATTCTGGCCGAAGTGGATAAATATGTCACGATTCCCAAAATGAAATGTCACTTCACTGCGGGAATCACACTTTCGATGAAGAACAATGTGGGCATGGTTCCTGGAAATCTTTATGGGGATGGCACACGCTGGAACTTACACGGTCCCAATAGGGATCTTTCGGCAGCGGGCTGGCATCTGCCACAGACGATTGTAGATCTCAATCTGGCACGTCCTGTGGATCTGACTATAATCGACGGTATCAATACGATGGACAAGGGTGAAGGACCCTGGGTGCCAAATGCGATTGCTCCAGTAAATGCAAGGGCCCTGGTTGTGAGTAAAGATGCAGTTAAAGCCGATGCAATCGGCATGCAGGTCATGGGATTTGACCCGATGGTCGATCATTATGAGGATCCATTCGTTTGTTCTGATAACTGGCTGCGTAAAGCCCAGGAAAAGGGTCTGGGCGATCCCAATCCCGAGAATATTGTGGCAGCTGGGAATTTCGCGAGCGACTTTACGTATCAGTTCCATCCCTGTGATGAAAATTCAGCCTCCCTCGCGGATGCTGGAATTCACCGTCTGACACCCTATTGCGGTCAGTTTCCAAAGGATGAACATCATCACGTTTAATTGATCCAATATATATAAAGTATCAAGTCCCCGGCGCTTTGTAAGTGTCGGGGACTTTTTTTATCCAAATATTTGGTGCACTGTTGAATCGAGTAGGTATTAAAATAAAATGTGCCACAGATAAACACAGATGAAGCACGGATAGAAAGAAATGATTAGAAAAAAAATGTCTACTATGATCTGATCCGTTTCTCAGTATATATTATTGAACTGGAAGT
>JABMRT010000242.1 GCA_013202295.1 Candidatus Zhuqueibacterota bacterium | reverse complement strand
TTTTTTGTGGTGGACCGATCCGGGCATTGGGATTCCTGAAAGTCCCGCAAGCGCAGCGCGGCGGGATGGGAGGCGCCACTTCTGCCTTGACCACAGGTCGAGGCTTTTTTTATTACAGGACCAGCTGCTCGACGTTCCGTCTCGCGGTCTGGGAGGCGCCACCACCTTTAAACCCCATGATTCCAAAGAGTTATGGGGTTCTTTTTTTTAGACTATTTTCAGGCGATTTTCTTTGCGGTGGCAAATAGGTGGCAAACTGTTGTCGTAAATTTGTATTGCTCCATTCTGATAAAATGATTATAACCTCCTTAAAAAATTTGTTTTAGTGGATGATTTGGACTGTTTTTATATTCACTGATATTATTGAAGTTACAGAAAGACACACGGATGTTTAATGATGTGTTCTAATTTATCTGATTGTATCATTAGAAGGTCAAATCATATGAGAGTTGGATTTTTAGATCATTAACTATTTTCAATAATGTGAGACGAAAATAATTTCAGAAAACATATATTGATTTTGTCGATTAATTTCATTTTATTAGACTGTTGTTTCCAAATTACTAAAATATGTGGAATCAATCTTGTCCCAAATAGATTTTGATCATCATGCTATTTGGGATGCGATTGTTCTATAAAAACCATTCTGTAAATTTTAACATGATACCCTATAAGAACCGTTATACATGTCTCCTGTTATTTCTGCTGCTGACAAATCCATGCAAGAGCGTCGAAACTTCCATGGCTTTCCGGCATTTTTCTACAGAGGACGGCCTCTGCGAAAGTTCTGTGGACATCATTTTACAGGATCACATGGGATTTATGTGGTTTGGCGCCAGTAAAGGATTGAACCGTTTTGACGGGCATAAATTTGCGACCTACAGGAACAATCTCAAAGATACAACCAGCCTGAGTGGCAATTGGATTTCTGCAATTTATGAAGATCGTCAGAAAAATTTATGGATTGGTACCCGAGATGGCGGCTTGAATCTGTATAACAGATATCAGAATAGCTTCACACGCTTAAAACATCATCAAACTGACAGCCTGCAATTGGAATATGATATAAAATTTATAATGGAAGACTACGATAATCGCTTGTGGATTGCTTTTTACAATAGCCTTGAAATATTTGACAGGGAAAAGATGTGTTATTCCCCTTATCGGAGATGGAAAGAAATACAAGAAATCCTGGGCGATTTTGAAATCATGTTTTTATATATGGATAAAGAAGGCTTGTTGTGGATAGGTACCAGTGATAAAGGATTGATTGCACTTGATATCGAAACAGATACTTTTGAACATTATGAACATCATGAAAATGATCTGAAAAGTTTGAGCCACAACTATGTCTGGACACTGACTGAGGATGGGTATGGGAATCTATGGATCGGGACATACGGGGGAGGCTTGAATCTTTTTGACAGGGACAGGAGAGTATTTCATCGCTTTCAGCATGATCCTCTCGATGAAAACAGCATAGGCAGTAATTATATATTTACACTTCATTTTGATCAGGACAGCACATTATGGATTGGAACAGAGGACAGTGGTTTAAATAAACTGCGAATTAAATCACAGCCAATGAATGTACAAAAATTATCATTTCAAAAATACAAACATGATAAAAACAATAAATATGGTCTGAGTTCTAATAATATTCGCTTTATTTATCATGATATGCAGGAGAATTTCTGGTTAAGCACCTATAAAGGAGGCCTTAATTTATATGCCAGATATTCAAAGCCCTTTAAGCATATTTATAGTGAACCAAATAATGAAAAAAGTCTTTCCAATAACATGGTGAATTGTATTTTTGAAGACAGAGAAGGATTCATATGGATCAGTACCGATGGCGGCGGGCTCAATCTTTTTCACCGTGAAACGAATTCTTTTACAACCTTTTTATATTCACCGGAGGATCCATTTAGTTTGAGTCATAATCATGTCATATCCACCTGTGAAGATCGTGATGGCAATCTGTGGATAGGCACATGGGGTGGCTTGAATCAACTGGATAAAAACACGAATAAATTCATTCGCTTTGAGCATGATCCAATGAATGAGAACAGCCTGTGTAATAACAATATTGATTTTATCATGAATGACAGCAGAAACCTTTTATGGATATGCCTCATCAATGGTCTGGATGTGTTTGATTTAAATCAAAAAAAATTCTATCACATTCATGCCGATAAAAATAGCCCCACTGGACTGTCAAATCGCCAGGTTACAACAGCCTTTGAAGACAGCAGGGGAAATGTCTGGATTGGTACTGAGCGCGGAATCAATGTCCTTGATAAAGAAAATGTTTTAAATTACAGATTTTCCTTTAAACATTATTTGGACGGAACTGATGATCCGGATGATCCCAATGGCAAGGTCATCCGCAATTTTTATGAATCTCAAAACAGAGATATTTGGATCGCCACGGAAGAGGGCGTCTACAGATATTCTCCGGCAACCAAATCGTTTGAATGTTTTACAGTTCAGGATGGATTACCCTCAAATGGGATTATGGCAATTTTAGAAGATGATTTGGGCAATCTCTGGATCAGTACTCTGTCCGGATTATCAAAATTCAATCCTGAGACGCGACAATTTACCAACTTTGTTTTAAGTGACGGGCTGCAAAGTAATGAATTTTATGTAGGAGCGATTAAAAGCCGAACGGGTGAAATGTATTTTGGCGGCATCAATGGATTTAATGTCTTCCATCCTGAGAAATTTTATTCGAATCCGGAACCGCCACCTATTGTTATCACAGACTTTTTTATCAATAATGTGTCCATACCAATGGGACATTTTATTGAAAATTCCAATAAAAATAACTCTTCGCAAGATTTTATTCCAACACTTAAAATTCGACCGGAGAATAATGCTTTTTCATTTGAATTTGCGGCTCTCGATTACACAAATCCGAAAAAGCATCAATTTGCATATATACTGGAGGGATTTAATGCGGACTGGATTTACACTGACGCAAACAGACGACTGGCCACGTATACGACATTACCGGCGGGAACATACCAATTCCGTGTTCGGGGCTGTAACAGTGATGGCGTATGGAATGAAGACGGTGGTCTTGTTTATGTTCATGTGATACCTCCCTTTATAAAGAGCAACTGGGCATTGGCAATATACATCATATTGGGATTGGCTGTTCTTTATGTACTAAGACATATTATTGTCATTAAAATTAAATATAACGCTGAGCTTGCATTGGATGAAATGAAATTGAAGTTTTTTACAAATATAACCCATGAATTCAGGACTCCCCTGACCCTTATCATGGGTCCTCTTGAAAAATTGTTAAGTCCCGAAAAAAAACTCCTTGCCCAGAAACGAGAACAATACTATCAAATTATTTTACGAAATTCACAAAGACTTTTGCGCCTTATCAGTCAAATAATGGATGTTCAAAAAATAGACAAAGGAAAAATGAAGTTAAACATTTCTCAAATGGATATAGTCAAATTTATTAATGAAATTTTCTCGTCTTTTAAGTATTTGGCTGAATCACGTCATATTAATTTTCATTTTAGTGCAAACCAGGAACAAATAATAACAAATTGTGATCCGGAAAAACTGGACAAGATAATCTATAATCTCATTTCCAATGCCTTCAAATATACTCCCCATGTTGGTGAGATCAGAATTTCAATTTCACTTTATCAATCTAGTAAGGAATTTTATGACCAACTCGGTGATACCAATCACATCAAATTAAATCAATCGCTAAGGAAATCTGCACAATTCATTGCCATTACGGTAAAGGATTCCGGAAAAGGGATGTCTAAACAACAGGAACAGCATATTTTTGATCTTTTTTACCAGGGAAGTCAAGGTGTGGTTTCCGGACATCAGGGAACCGGCATTGGTCTTGCGTTAACAAAAGAACTGGTAGCTCTACATGACGGACAAATTTTTGTCAAAACCCGTGAGGATCAAGGATCCGAATTTACGGTTATTCTGCCATTAATTGAAGAAAGTGTAGTCTCGGCCGCTGTTGATAAATCCTATATACATGATGAAATCGTGGATCAAGTGGGACTGAATCCCTGTTCACCTGAAGAGCCGGAAGATGTCGATTTTATAAAAGCTTCTCCACTCATACTTATTGTAGAGGATGATACTGATTTAAGATTTTTTATTCGTGAACAACTCTAAAAAAAGTATGCAATTCTCGAAGCATCAAATGGAAGTGAGGGATTGATAAAAGCAGATGAACATATCCCCGATTTAATTATCAGTGATGTTATGATGCCAGAACTGGATGGATTTGAATTTTGTAAGCGTATCAAACGTGATGAAAAAACAAGCCATATCCCCGTCATTTTATTGACTGCGAAATCTGCGGAATGTGCACAAATAAAAGGTTTTGATATCGGTGCCGATGCATATATTGTAAAACCATTCAAAGTACCTATTTTACGTGCAATGCTCGAAAATTTACTGCTATCTCGTAAGAAATTGCAAGAAAGGTTTAAAAAAGAAATATTCCTGGAACCTCAACATACCACTGTTACTCCAGTATGTGCTCAATTTCTTGAAAGAATAATGACTATTGTAGATAAGTATATTTCCGAATCTTCCTTTAGTGTTAAAATGATGGCTGATGATATCGGGATGAGCCGGTCTCAATTATACAGAAAATTGTATTCAATTTCCGGACAGACACCGCGGGAATTCATTACGAGCATTCGATTAAAAAGAGCCATACAGCTTCTTGAACAAAACAACATGACGATTGCCGAAATCGCTTATCAAACAGGGTTTTCAGATCCTGCTTACTTTTCAAACTGCTTTAAAAAACAATTCGGACAATCTCCTTCCGAATATGCCAGACAGTTTTAGAATTTCCCCTTTTTACCCTGATTAATCTACAAAGTTGCAACATTATTACAAGGTTTTGGGACGTTATCACAATGCTTTGCCGTGGATGTTATTGTTATATTGTTTTCATCAGAAAAAGCATTAGAAAAAACACTGCAATAACTTTTGCACAAAAACAGAGGGTATCATCAATATTACAATATTAAACCGGTATGTTGAATTTAAAACAAAATAAATATTGGCTTCGAATTTTTGAATTATTGGCTTTCGTAATTTTGGTCTGTATCATCATTGTTGTTTTTTTACTACTGCGGGGGAAATGATACACTGTATGCTTTTTCGTGTCAAATAAAGTTAATTGGAAACCAATTTAAATATCCAGTAGATAAAGGAGGTGTTTTAAAAAATACTCTTTGATAATATGTTAAGTATAACATCATATTTACTATTCCTGAATAAAGTAAAAAAAAGAAGGAGGTCAGGCGATGAGACAAAAAGCATTTTTTAAACTTGTTATCATTGTTACGATTTGTCTGGGGCTAACCGTGATGGTATTCGCGGGTACGACCGGTAAAATTTCTGGTAACATTTCTGATGCAGAAACCGGAGAACATTTACCTGGTGTTAACGTGTTTCTCCAAGGCACATCACTGGGAGGCGCTACTGATTTGGAAGGCGATTATTTTGTCATTAACGTTCCACCAGGAACGTATACTTTAGCGGCATCGATGATGGGTTATGGAACAATCAGGAAAACGGACGTGAGGGTTATGGTTGACCGTACAGTCACAGTCGATTTTGCTTTGTCGCCAACAGTTCTTGAGGGTGAAGAGGTAACAATCGTAGCCGAGAGGGAAATCGTTGCCATGGATGTTTCGGCAAGTCAAATTAACGCCGAAGCGGAGGAAATCGTGACAGTTCCATTTGTTACCGAGGTTAGGGATTTTCTTAATTTACAGGCTGGTGTTGAAAATAATATGGTTCGAGGTGGAGGATTAGATCAGACTGGATTTATGGTGGATGGACTGATGATGGTGGATAACCGGGTCGCTCAACCTATGCAGACGGTTAATCTCAGTTCTGTAAAAGAGGTTAACATTATCAAGGGAGGTTTTAACGCGGAATATGGCAATATTCGTTCAGGACTCATCAATATTATTACTAAAGAAGGTAAAACCAAAAAGTATCACGGTTCTATTGATTTGCGTATTACACCGCCCCGCTTAAAACACAGTGGTTATTCCATCATGGATCCCAGGAATTACGAGCACCGGGCCTACCTCGATCCTGCAGTCTGTTGGGAGGGTACGGAAAATGGATCATGGAGTGAAGAGGAACAGGCGCGTAACAAAAGATTCATGGGATGGAATGCCTGGGCAGCATCAAAGTTATCGGATAATGATCCGAATAATGATTTGACTCCGGAACAGTATCGCGATATGTATTTATGGACTCATGCTATGGAAGGATCTGAGGATTTACAACCCCCTAATTATGAGGCGTTGACCGGAAGAAAAACCCATGAGAATGTGTATGGAAATTTACCGGATTGGCTAGGCGATGTGAGTTTTAGTGGTCCTGTACCTTTTATTGGCAAGTCTTTGGGTGATTTGAGTTTCTTCGCTTCTTACAGAAAGAACAACGAAGCATTTGCATTTCCAAAGAATAGAAAATTCTTTAAAGAGGATAATGCTTTTCTGAAATTGACTTCTCGTATATCTCCTAATTTCAAGCTTACTCTCGAAGGAATGTACGGTGAAACCGAGACCAATGCAGCAATGGCCCGGGGTACTGGCGAATCTCCAGATGAGGGATTTTATCACAGTGCAGATGAATCTTATTTAGGATATGAAGAAGAATGGACTGATGATGATGTGCAATTTTTATGGTGGCCAGACGCCTGGGTAAATGTGGATATTTATAAGAGTATGGTCGGTATTGCAATTGATCATACGTTGAGCCCGACCACTTTTTATAATGTGAGAATTAATCAAATTCATACGAAGAATTATGCTCCAGGTCCAGAAAACTGGAGAGATCGGGATACCATTATAAGATATTTTGGGCCAATGGGAATGGACGAGAAGCCCTGGGGATTTGAAGCAAAACAAACCGATAAAAAATCTGTTGATGGTGCGTTTTACTCCTCTGAAGGCGGTGAATATCGTGACTGGTCTGAGAACCGGACCACTACTTTCAAATTTGATCTCAACAGTCAAATTCATAAGAATCATTTAGTAAAAACCGGTCTTTTTGTGAATTATGATGACATTCGCAACTATCATGCACTCGAACATTTGACTTTCCCGGTTAACAATCAAGAAGACAAATGGTCGGCTACCCCTGTTCGAGCGGGACTATATCTGCAAGATAAATTTGAATTTGAGGGGATGATAGCAAATATAGGACTTAGAGGTGATTACACCGATGCTATGACAGATTGGTACGACGTGGACCGATATTCCAAATATTTTTCTGCAGCCTATAAGACTCAATTAGAAACCGATGCGGAAACAAAACGTTCTGAAAGCCACTTCTATGTCAGCCCGCGTTTAGGCATATCACATCCGATCAGTGACCGGAGCAAATTATACTTCAATTATGGCCATTTTTATTCAATGTTAACAGCTAATGATCTTTATAGAATCGGTCGGGGAATTCCAATAGCCGGAATAGATTTTTTAGGAAATCCATCAGCTGAACCTGCAAGGACAATAGCTTATGAGTTGGGTTTTGAATATAACCTGATGGATCAGGTTCTGATTCACATGTCTGGTTATTACAAGGATGTAGCAAATCAATCTGGTACTGTCACCTATGAAAATTATGATGCCAGTGTGAGTTACGGAACAACCGAGAATAACTACTATGCGGATATCCGCGGTTTTGAGGTTAGAATCGATAAACGATTTGGACGTTATTTTACGGGTTGGATAAATTATAATTATATGGTAACAACCTCCGGATATCTAGGAAGAGAAACCTACTACCAGGATCCAAGGCTGCAACGGCTTGAGGGGTATCAAAATCCATATCAGGAGCGGCCCATTGCCCAGCCTTTTGCCCGCACCAATCTCAGATTCATGACTCCTCAGGACTATGGCCCGGTTTTTTGGGGAATGAAACCTTTAGCCGGGTGGGCAGCCAGTCTGCTTTATACATATCGAGCTGGCGAGCATTTTACCTGGGATCCACTGAATACATACAAATTAGTAGACAATGTACAATGGAAGGATTATCATAATTTTGATGCAAGGATAAGCTTGGATCTAAACTTAAATGAAGTGAATATTATCTTCTTTGCTGATATACAAAACCTGTTCAATATTAAACATTTAAGTCGATACGCCGGTGATTTTCGCTATTATATGAGATCACTGAAGCTGCCCATGTACAATGGTACCGAGGGTGCATCGAAAGAAGCGTATGAAGCGGCAGGCTTGATAGCAGGAGATGATAAACCGGGAGATATTAAAGGCGATGGTAAGGACTATATCTATATGCCATTACGCGAGTATCTCTGGTACTTCGATGAACGATTTGTTAATTTTGGAATTAAGTTTGAATTTTAAAAAGATAAAATAATAAAAAATCTTTAATATTTAAGAGGTGAAACAATGAAAGAAAAAAAATATCTTTATTTCACAATGCTCTTATCCCTTGCACTCATTTTCATACTGGTAAATTTGGCTGATGCATCTGTATCAAAGTGGATAAGAGTCGGCAACCTTTGG
Organism: Candidatus Zhuqueibacterota bacterium; assembly: GCA_013202295.1. Classification (GTDB taxonomy): domain Bacteria; phylum Zhuqueibacterota; class QNDG01; order QNDG01; family JABMRT01; genus JABMRT01. The sequence continues at coordinate 15,632 of JABMRT010000242.1, read as the reverse complement.
AATCCAGTTATCGATTCGGGTGACCAATCCATGAATTCTGTGGTAAAATCATATTATTATGATGATGGCCATCTGGAACAAAATATTATGAGAATGGGATTTACTCTGGTATTCCGAGATTGGGTCGATGAGTTTGGCGGAACTTATCCGTACATGAATGTGGGCCATGCTCATGAGGCCATGGACGAAACGAGAAATGTCGTGCCGATACCGGATGAATTTGGGGTCATGATTCGCAAGTATGTTCGATACATGCCTCCAACCGTTACTGTGGACGGAGCTGTCATATCCGATCCATATCCTTTGACAGGGGACGCGGTAGATCCTGATAAAGTTCCCGGAACCGCGGATATATGTATTGAATCGACCTTCAGAACAAAAGTAGGCATTGAGATTACACAAAGAGTATTTGCCTGGAGTACTGCAGCCCACGATGACTATCATGTCTATGATTGGACATTCACCAACACCGGGAATGTTGATGCTGATGACGAAGTTGAACTGCCGGACCAGGTTTTGCATGATGTTTACTTTTCACGAACCTGGTCCTTTCAGCCTGATCAGGCATGGGAACCCTTCTGGCACGGTTATTATGGGCAATACCCGGGAGATTCACTGAGAATGGTCTACGGCTATGGAAGAAATACAGCTGAGACCGAATACAATTCTTATGGACTCCCGCGTGAAAGTGATGGCTGGTTACAACAGGCAACGGCCTGCGGAGAGACCTGGCTGCATACGGATAGATCATGTACGGATCACACTAACGAAACAGAACAGCAGCCGCATCAGTACGGCTATGAAAGTATAGATTTTATACCCTGGGCCTTATGCTCTGAGTATTCCAGTCCCTCTGACTGGGAAACCTATTACAGGGTTGTTACAGAAGGTTTTGGATGGTGGAATGGTTCAGCGTTGGATGCGAATGCTCACGATGGAACCATTTTTAACTTAAGATATGATCATAATGGCGTTTACTCCCCCGATGATGCCCCTCTTGGCTTTCTGTATTGGGGAGTGCCGAATGTTGCTTTTGGACCCTATAACATGCAGCCTGGAGATCATTTCAGAATTGTCTGGGCGACAGCCGTTTCAAGTCTTTCGCCTAAGATGCGCTATAAAGCAGGAAAAGCATGGAAAGACGAAACCTGTGATGAATTGTGGGGAGACCGCGACTATAAATTACCGCCATGGGCAGAATTGTTGTATGGGGATTATCCGGAATATGATTCACCTAACGACAGGGCAAAAGACAGTTTTGTATACTCTGCTGTTGATTCACTTTTCATGAATGCCAATGCCGCCAAATGGGGAGCAGATAACGATTGGCAAGTGCCAGTCCCGCCACCAGCACCATGTGTCAAGGTATCGTCACTGCCAGACAAGATAAATATAGCCTGGGGGCCTGATTTGGGTACTCTGTCAGAAGATGTGTCTGATTTTGCCGGTTACAGGGTTTACAGGGCACAGGGTGATGTTTATTATAATGCAGATGATGTCGTAATGGGTGACTGGCAGCTGATATTTGAGTGCGGGGAAGGTACCGATAATGCCCTTGTCCATGAATATAACGATGAAACAGCGGAGCGCGGTCAAGAATATTACTATCACGTTGCCGCGTTTGATGATGGTGTAGGAAATGAACCTGGTGTTAAGGGTATTAAAGAAAGTCTTGAGAGTGGAAGATATTTAAATATGACCACAGTACCTGCCACTTTAACGAAACCTGCAAGCTCGAATCTTGCTAAAGCCAGGGTTGTTCCAAATCCGTTCAATATAAAGTATCATGAGAAACAATATATCGGCGCACCGGATAAAATCATGTTTATGGAATTGCCGCCGGTATGTACGATCACGATTTACAGTGAAAGTGGAGACCTCGTCAAGACCCTTGAACACACCAATGGTTCGGGTGATGAACCCTGGGGAATTGCATCAAAGCAGCATTCGACCACTGATACTGGTCAGCTTATTGTGAGCGGACTTTATATTGCTCATATAGAAAGCCCTGATGGTGAGAGCGTAAACCTTAAGTTTTTTGTGATCAGGTAATACTTAACTGACTTTGGGTAAGGAGGTATAAAGATGAAAAAATCAATGTTACTCTTAATGGTAGTTTTTCTGTCAATAATTTTTGTCATGCCCGGCCATGCAGGTGTAAAAAAAGTGGCTCAAACCGGCCTCCAGTTTTTAAAGATCGATGTGGGTGCCCGAGCTGCGGCAATGGGTGGCGCCTACAGCATGGTAGGACAAGATGCAACTGCCATGTTTTATAATCCGGCAGGCATTGCCAAGATGTCCTCGGGTTATAATGGTTTTATCAGTCAAACAAAGTGGATAGCCGAAATTACTTATAATACTGGTGGAATGGTTGTAAATCTCGGGAATTGGGGAAATGTGGGTGTTAGCTTTATCACATGTGATTATGGTGATGTCTATGGTACCCGGGTTGCAAATAATGAAAAAGGCTTCGAAGAAACGGGTGTGCTGAATAGTGGTGCTTTTGCAGTAGGTTTGAGTTATGCAAAATCATTGACAGACAAGTTCACATTGGGTGGACAGGTTAAATATGCATATCAGCATCTAGGATCAAACAGCTATGATGATGGCATTTCGCAAAAGAACGAGGTTAAAGGCCTTGCGTTTGATTTTGGCACCATATTTTATCCTGGATTGCAAAGTCTCAGACTGGGGATGAGTATCAGAAATTTTTCATCGCAGTTTAAATATGAGGAAGAATCTTTTCAATTACCCTTGACATTTATGATTGGAGCCGCTGTGGACGTATTGGATTTTATGGGTGAACATGATAACGCTTTATTGATTGCTATCGATGCAATTCATCCACGCGATTATACCGAGAGAATTCACATTGGCGCCGAATACCTGTTTATGAATATGTTCGCATTTCGAGCCGGCTATAAGGTGAATTATGATGAGGAAAGTTTCTCTGCAGGTATTGGTTTTGTTCAGAATTTGGGCGGATTTGGTCTCAGTCTAGGCTATTCTTACTCAGATTTGAGCGTGTTTGATGCTGTGAATAGAATCTCTTTCGGATTTTCATTTTAGAAAGGTACGCAAATAAGGAGGATACTATGAAATATTTATGTCTTAAAACTGTGTTGGTTGTTAGTTTTTTGGGATTTATTAGCTTTAGCTGTGATAAAAAACCAACAGAGCCCTTCTATACCGGCACGACACCAACACTTACAAGTATTGGGACAGATACGACTGTTTTTCAACAAGATGTCACAATTACCGGCGAAAATTTCAATCCTGATCCGACGAAAAATATTATCAGGTTTGGATTTAGCGAAACTTTCGGTTATGCATCAGCCAGGGCACACACGGGTTCAATAACGACCCTGACATTCAGTACGCCGGGTGTATCCGGAGAATATGATCCATATATTGCTACTGAATTATCGGTTACACAGGAAGATGCCCAGTATTGGAGTAATGAACTTGACATCGTCATTGCACCGGTATCGTCGATTTTTATGGATGATTTCAGCTTTTCATCAGGTATAGCGTTTGATCATGATGGCAATTGCTATGTCGTCGATCGAGCGGAAGGGATGATATATAAAATTACACCTGAGGGTGAGAAGTCGGAATTTGGTGATCCTGGAGCGGGGGATCTCGCCGGGGAATTAGAATTTGGTCCTGATGGCTGGTTATATTTTGCCAGTGCTTGGGAGGGTGAAATAAGAAAGTTCCCACCCGAGGGCGGTGACTATGAGGTTGTGGATACTGGTGATATAGAAGAATTTAGATGCTATGGACTTGATTTTGATGATGCTGGGAATATGTATGTTACAGGTAATTGGGAATCTTACTTATGGAGGATTACTCCTGATGGTGAAGGCACTATATTAACCGAAGTCCCTCATGGATTAAGCGTAAGGGTATTTGATGGTTATGTGTATTGGTCAGTTAGAGGTTATGGAGGAGAGCCAGGCGAAGGTCCCAATCAGATTCTAAAAGCGCCGATAACTGCCGATGGGATAGGAGCCATTGAAACAGTATTTGAAGATGATGAGTGGACCGGTACTTATCTCTTAGGTGCTGGTGGTCTAGAGATAGATGTTGAAGGTAATGTTTATGCAATTAGTTCATTTTGGGAGAATGACAAAGTATGTAAATTTACACCCACAGCCAATGGCTATACAGCTGAAGTGTTAATACAACTGCAACCCGCTATGGCTTTCATGGCTTTTAACGGGGAATTTCTTTATATAACAACCAAAGAGGATGCATTAATATATAAAATATTTGCTGGCATTGAGGGCGCACCACATTATTAATGGGGAGAGAACAATAACCAAAGATTTGTGTGAGTTAGAATTTGTAGTGATAAAAGTTCAAACAGACAGCACGTAAAAGTAAAAAATATAAGAGTATAAAAACATATGAACATTCGACTGATTAACATAGGCTTCTCCTCTCTTTCCACCCTGTATATACCCAGGTTCAAGTTTCAATTGAATTTGGGGATTTCCCAGAAACAAAATGCCCGGCAAGAAATGAATCCGCATGCTCTTGCCGGGCAAGCCTGGGTGTCACTGAAGAAGATCACACACGGATTTATCTAGGCTTTGTTTACTTCACTGCGTAGACGGTGGATAAAAAGGATTGATATATCTTATGAATGTGGTGGCGAATGGCGGATTAAAAATCACTCTAAGAAAAAACATATTCAGTAGATGAGTGAAGTTAAATTGTGATACTCATCTACCTGAAATTCATTGAAAATCCCGGTTGCTGATCATAAAAAACACCGGGTATTTTTTTAATCTATGTATAATTAAAAGTTTAATCTGTAGCCCTTAAGTCAGGAATTGCCTTGAATGCTCCAATCCAAAAAACCGGAAATTAGACATGTTTAGAAAACTATTAATTTTAGCCACTCTCCTTATGTGTACCTGTGAAATTCCGAAGTCGGATAAGCCCCAATATGCACTCCTAACATTGGATAGGTACAACGTCGTATGGAACAGCCCGAGTAAGGCATCATCGGAATCAATGCCCATCGGCAATGGAGATATCGGTCTGAATGTCTGGATTGAAGAAAATGGCGATCTGGTATTCTATATGGGTAAAACCGACGCCTGGAGCGGTAATGGACGTCTGTTGAAGTTAGGCCGTGTGCGTGTCCGGTTTTCTCCAAATCCCTTTATAGAAGGAGTTCGCTTTAAGCAGACTCTAAATCTCCAACAGGGAAAAATTGATATCGCTGCAGGTGAAGGAAATAGTAAGGTCAGCCTTTGCTTGTGGGTGGACGCAAACCAGCCGGTTGTTCACCTGGAAGCAGACAGCAAAAAAGAATTGGATGTACAGGTTGAACTTGAGATTTGGAGAACAAATGTACGCTTGATCGCAACTGAAAATCTGGATATTGATGCAATGGAAGAGGGCGAGTCGTTTAGTGCTTTTGGTGTTACAGGGCGTGATCCGATTTACCAACATCCGGATATTATCTTGCCTACAAGAGACAATCGTATCACATGGTATCACAGAAACGAGTATTCGGTCTATCCGCTTACGATGGAGCTGCAGGGGCTTAAAGACCTGATGGAAACGGTTCCCGATCCACTGATCTACCGCACTTTTGGCGGATGCATTAAAGGCGACGGTTTAAGCATATCTGATGATAAAACACTCAAGTCAACAGCACCGGGCAAACATCATCATATCTCCATCTATTTGCGTACAGGGCAGACAGAGTCGGTTGAAGCCTGGGAACAGGAATTAAAGCAAACCATTGACCATATTGAAAAAACAGATATCGAGACAGCGAAAGCTGCTCACAATGAGTGGTGGCGGGAATTCTGGGAGCGAGGCTGGATTCATGTGTCAGGAGATGATAACGCCGCCCTTGTGTCTCAGGGTTATCAACTGCAACGTTTTATGAACGGTTGTGGAGGACGTGGCGCATATCCTATAAAATTTAATGGCTCGATCTTTAATGTGGATGGCCCGGAGGATTGGTATGAACAGAAATCTAATTTCGATGCGGATTACCGCCGTTGGGGGCCATGTTACTGGTTTAATAACACCAGAGCAATTTACTGGTCTTTCCTGGCAAACGGCGACTTCGACCTGATGCAGCCGTTCTTCAGGTTGTATAGCGAAACGCTCCCTCTGGCCCAGGCAAGAACACAGGTTTACTACGGACACAGTGGCATCTTCTTTCCGGAAACGATCACCTCTTGGGGCACTTACCAAAACGAAATCTATGGCTGGGACCGTACAGAAAAATCCCCCGGTTATGTTGAGAGTGGATACCTTAAATATTATTGGTCGGGTGGATTGGAGCTTTCCTGCTTTATGCTTGATTATTATGCATTCACTCAGGATCAGGAATTTCTAAACGCCATACTGCTGCCGATGGTCGGTAATATTGTCACTTTTTATGATCAGCATTATACCCGTGACAAACGAGGCAAGATTCGATTCTTTCCTGCACAGGCTCTTGAAACCTGGTGGGAATGTGTTAATCCGCTGCCGGAAATAGCCGGGCTCAAGTTTGTACTTAATAAACTTTTATTCTTACCTCTTGAATTTGTTAATGAAGAGCAGCGTCATCAATGGCGGCGACTTCTTAGCGAGCTGCCGGAAATTCCAACACAGCAAGTCAATGGAGAGACGATTCTTGCTCCGGCCGACAGCTTCGATGTTCTAATGAATACCGAAAATGTCGGGCTCTATTCAGTACATCCATACCGCATATACGGAGTGGGTAAACCGGACATCGCGTTAGCCTGCCGCACTTTTAAGAAGCGCATGTTCAAAGTCATGGAGAATGAAAGTCCCGGCTATCACCCGGACCCAATTCAGGCGGCCTATCTGGGTTTACCGGATGCTGCCAGGCATTATGTGTCGGACTACTTTAATGATCATGACTCTACCACCCGTTTTGAAGGATTTTATGCAGCAGGGTGTGATTGGTGGCCTAATCAGCAGACATGTAATGTGGCCATGACAGCTTTGCAGAAAATGGTAATGCAGACTGAAGGAAAGCGAATCATTATGTTGCCCGCATGGCCCCGGGACTGGGATGTTGAGTTTAAATTATATGCGCCGTACAACACAACGGTTGAAGGTGTCTACCATCATGGGAAAATGGAGCGGCTTTCAGTTACTCCCGAATCGCGGACCAAAGATGTCGAGTTTGCGGCAGCTTCTGCTGATACTCCAAAGAAATCGTCAATGTCATTAAAAAATACTCCATTAATTCAATCTTCAACAAAATTTGTCCATGCCGTTGGCCCTTCACCTGCAATAGTTACCGGTGATCCAGGATCGTGGGACGACCGGGCTGTTGAAAGCGGCCAATGTTTCAAAGAGGGTGATACCTACTACTGGTATTATCATGCTTATAATGAAGCGGGTCCGGATGCCGGTTATCAGATAGGTGTTGCTACCTCCCCAGATCCGACCGGGCCCTGGACAAAATATGGAGAAAATCCAATTCTTAAAACCAATGAAAAAAATTATTGGGAAAATCAATATGTAGCATGTCCTTATGTGAAAAAGGAGGGTGATACATACTATATGTGGTATAATAGTTCCGATAAAGAATGGAAAGGTTTTATTTGTCTGGCAACCGCGAAACATCCTCTTGGACCCTGGATAAAGCATGCTGGCAATCCTATTATAAATCATCCCAAGTTCTATTTTGTTGGAGGTGTGGTTAAAGCGGATGACACTTTTTATCTATATTCTACCCCTCCGGATGAAGTGCAATCAGATTACGGTCGAATGTATGTGGCAACATCCAGCTCACCAGAGGGGCCATGGAAGCTTGAGGAGGAGCCTGTATTAAAAGAAGGCCCAAAAGGTTCCTACGATGAGGGCGGATTTTCAGAAGCGGAGGTTGTTTATTATAATGGACTGTTTCACATGTTTTATGGTGGAAGCACATTTAGTGAAAGGCGCGAGGAAACTCGTGAAAGTATTTGTTATGCCTATGGTGAAGATGGAATTCATTTTACAAAATTTGAGGGTAATCCTGTAGTCCCTTACCTGGACGTACCTAACTGTTCTGCGATGGCAGAGGTACATTTTATTATTGAATATCCATTGATTTATTTGTATCACACCTGGCGCTATATTGAGACTCCGAAAGGTGAAAATCCGGAATGGATGCCCTGGATTGAACATTTGGGCATACAGAAACTTGAGATTATAAACTGATTGATGAAATCAGAACGATGGATAAATAACAGCAGAGTGGATCAATCCAATTAAACCGAACAATTTTAAAAGGACGACTCAATGAAACTGGGATTCCGAATTTTAATAACTCTTTTGATTGTTATTACGACTCGATGTACAGTCACACCCGAAAAGGCGATTATAGCCAATGAGACGGAACGTGAACGATTGAATATGGATTTCGGATGGAAGTTCAGTCTCGGTCATGCCGCTGACATGACAAAAGATTTTGATTTTTGGGGTGGAAACCCTGCTGGCAATGCTAAGACTGGTGATACAGCAGGTCCTCCCCATCCTGACTTTGATGACAGCAATTGGGAAGTCATAGATGTTCCACATGACTGGTGTGTTGGTGTGGGAGTCGATAAATCTGCGGATCCATATCACGGATATAAAAAAATAGGACGGGAGTGGCCCGGGAATAGTATTGGCTGGTATCGCAAAACATTTGAAATACCGGCTGACGATCTTGGAAGAAGGCTTACCATCGAGTTCGACGGCGTTTTCCGCGACTGTGAGGTGTGGTTCAATGGTCATCCGCTTTGGCATCACCAGAGCGGGTACACCAGTTTTGGTATTGATGTTTCCGATTATGTTAATTATGGAGAAGAGAATGTAATTGTAGTACGAGTTGATGCGACCGGCTACGAGTTATGGTCTTATGAGGGGGCAGGTATTTATCGGCATGTATGGCTTGTTAAAACCAAACCGTTGCATGTGGCACGCTGGGGTACCTATGTCAGTTCAGAAGTTGACCTCAAGAAAGACAATGTTTCGGCTAAATTAACAATTGAAACTATACTTGAAAATCAAAAGGATGAGAGTACAGCGTTTAAACTGATCTCGGCAATCATTGATTCCGATGGAAAAGAATTGGCAACTACCATGTCAAAAGAGTCTATCGGTGGTTGGGATAGCAAGGAAGTGATACAAAAAGTGAATGTCAGAAATGCAAAAGTTTGGTCGTTGGATTCGCCGAATCTATACACTATGGTTACAACGGTGGAACAATCAGGCAGGATTGTTGATACCTACGAAACCACTTTTGGCATTCGAACATTTAAGTTCGATCCTGATAAAGGTTTTTTCCTGAATGGAAAACCAATGAAGTTAAAAGGTGTTTGCCTGCATCAGGATCATGGTGGAGTTGGAATTGCGGTACCTGATCGTGTGAAGGAATTTCGTGTTGCGAAACTTAAAGAGATGGGCTGCAATTCGATACGAACGGCACACAATTGGGTTTCGACGGAAATGCTGGATATTTGTGATCGTCTGGGAATGCTGGTGATGGATGAAACAAGAATGTCGGGCAGTTCAAAAGAGTTGCTCGAACAACTTGAAAGCATGGTTCTACGAGACCGTAATCATCCCAGTATCATCGTCTGGTCTTTAGGTAACGAAGAGCATGTGCTGCAAGGCAGTGAAGTGGGCGCCAGGGTGTTCCGGACAATGAAACGTCTGGTAAGAAAGCTTGACCAAACGCGTCCGGTGACTCTCGGAATGAATGATGATTGGGGCTCTGTTGTAACAGAAGAAATGGATATCCAGGGATGTAATTACCTCAGTTGCGGTGATATAGAAGAACTCCGAAAGAATTTTCCTGATAAGCCAATACTGTTAAGTGAGTCTGCCAGTTCATTGAATACACGCGGGATTTATAAGGGCGTTGAAGGTTCGGGCCACTGCACTGAATATGACGAAACTTTTCCCGACTGGGGTACCTCGGTTGAAAGTATGTGGAAGTTCGTCGCTGAGAGAGATTGGCTGGCAGGAACTTATGTGTGGACGGGCTTTGATTATGGTGGAGAACCAGATCCAGTTTTTTGGCCTGCAGTCAACAGCAACTTCGGAATAATTGACCGGGGAGGATTTCCAAAGGATAATTATTATTATTTTCAAAGCTGGTGGACGGACAGTATTGTCTTTCACCTTACGCCACACTGGAACTGGGCTGGAGATGAGGGAAAAATTAAACGCATTGTATGCAATACCAATTGTGAAGAAGCTGAATTGATTGTCAATGGTAAAAGTCTGGGTTGGAAGGCCGTTCCGAGAAACTCCCGTGTCAGGTGGGAAGTTGCATATGAGCCGGGATTCATTGAAGCAAAAGGCTACAATGAAGGCAAGCTTGTTGCTACTGACAGACGGGAAACGACCGGCAAAACGGCTGCCATTCAACTCAAACCGGATCGGTCTAAAATTATCGCTGACAACTATGATGTTTCAATGGTAACATTGGAGATTGTGGATAATAGAGGAAGAATAGTTCCTGGTGCCAATAACGAGATAAGTTTAAGCCTTTCAGGTAATGGAAAAATAATTGGGGTTTGTAATGGGGACCCCAGTTGCAAGGACCTCGAAAATCAGACAACCTACCCGGCCTTTAACGGATTGATGATGATTTATGTGCAATCCGGATTAACGGTCGGGCCTATAGTGTTGAAAGCCGAAGCAAAAGGACTGAAAAAGGCAGAAATAGTCATAGAAGCGGAAGCTTGCTGCGATTCTTCAGGAACAAAGATAAATCTTCAGACTACCACCACTCCGTTACTGAAGACGGGGAACTTTGACCATATTCCCGGTCCAAATCCCGCTCTTAAATGCGGTGAGAATGGTGCCTGGGACGACAGAGCCCTTGAAAGTGGAGACTGTTTCAAAGATGGTGACACATATTACTGGTACTACCATGCTTTTAACCAGTCAGAACTCAAGGAGTGCAATTATAAGATAGGTGTTGCCACTTCTAACGATCCCCTTGGCCCCTGGATAAAATACAGTAGAAATCCAATTTTACAATCAAGCGATAATAGTTGGGAAAAAAGGTGGGTCGCCTGTCCTATGGTCATAAAAGAGGGTGAGTTATATTACATGTTTTACAGTAGTTGCGATTCAGACTGGCGTGAAAGCATCTGTCTTGCCACGGCTGAAAATCCATTGGGACCCTGGAAAAAATTCTCTGGCAACCCTATTATTGACAATAAAAATTTTGGGTATATTGGCGGTGTTGTCAAATATCATGATAAATTCTTACTCTATGCGACTAATCCGAACGAGATTCAGGGCGATTACGGACGCGTTTATTTAGCGTTTTCCGATACTCCGGAAGGACCCTGGGAAAACCATCAAAAACCTGTGTTTTCTGAAGGCCCGGAAGGATCATGGGACGAAGGCGCGTTCTCTGAATTTGAAGTGCTCTATTATAACAATATGTTTCATGCATTCTATGGAGCCTGCAAAATTAACAGTGATCGCACTGAAAGCATCGGTTATGCCTATAGTAAAAATGGTGTTCACTGGACGAGATTCGAAGGCAATCCTGTTGCGTCAATTGATAAAGTGCCGAACGCTTCCGCATTTGCCGAAGTGCATGCAGTTATTGAGTATCCCAAAATTTATCTCTATCATACGTTACGATATTTCAACTGCCCTGAGTGGTATTCCGAAGAATGGTGTGGATCTGATTCGGAAAAAGTATGTTTGGATATTGAAGATTTGGGCATTCAGGTTTTGGAAATTAAAAAGTAATTGTTTTGTGAATGGTTCAACGTGAAAAAAGGTATTTTACCCATCGTTTTATGGCTGGTCACTTTGGTTTATTTGAGCTGTTCCAAAACTACATCCGGTTCTGAACCACCTGAGAAAGTTTGTCCGGCTTCTGATCCTGATAATACGGGCCACTGGGTTTTAAAAGAGAATATGAGTGACGAGTTTGATGGAAATAGCATCGATACGAACAAATGGCTGGTCGAAGGTACAAATGGTGAATATTCGAACTGGATTGGCCGGGCGCCATCCCAATTTGCCCCTGAAAATGTCAGGATTGAAAATGGCAAGCTTTGTTTAATGACAAAATGCGATCCCAATTACAATTATTCATCAATAATAGATACTGATTGTAATTGTCGTTATGAGAAATATACGACTGCCGCGGTTATAAGTAAAAACACAATTCTCTATGGGTATATGGAAATAAAATGCAAAGCGGCTGATGTATCCATTACCAGTTCATTCTGGGCCACCAGCAGGGATTCTGAACTGGATATGTTCGAATTCGTGGGTGATTCAAAGTCAGAAGATAATGACAGGAAGTATCCGTTCTGTGTTCATAACTGGGCGATGGGCAGCCTCGATGAGAATGGCTGGTGCGATGAGGTTCAACTTGACTGGCGTGTCGGAGATGAATTTCATGTGTATGGATGTGAATGGAATGAAAATGGACTGAAGTTTTATGCAGACGGTGAAATGGTCAAAACCGTCACCAAAACAGAAATCGGCAGGTTTTGGTGTTTAACCTGTCCACTGAGAATTTGGGTTGATTCAGAAACATTCGCGTGGGAAGGCTTCCCGGATGAGAAGGATTTACCCGCCGATTATGAAATTGAATATATCAGAGTGTGGGTAAACTGATTTTTAAAAGGAATTGATTCATCCCTACTCACGCCATTCTTCCGGAAAATCCGGAAGCAGCCCGGCATGACTTATATCAAAATTCTTAAAACCAAGTTTTAATGCCGGAGATTCAACTTTAACATTATAATTTCCATTGGCAGGATCAACGAACATAGGATCAGCAAAGACGGAGTGCTTATCAAATCCAAGTTTTTGCCACTCTTTAAAGTTTTTTGCAGAACCTGAGAACTCAGACGTTCCGTTGAACACATTATAATCCATTTCATCAATCCAGGGAGCCTCATCGGTTTGTAACAGGATGTAAAAAAAGGTCCAGTCAGAATTTTGCACCACGATATTTCTTCTAAATTTATCCCCACTGTTTGTATATCCGACATGATAACTAATACCCCGATTGGGATTAATAAAAATATTGTTTTCGACGATACGGTGTGAGCCGTCACGATTCTGAACACCCGCACCAATAACCAGATTATTGTAAACATGAAAGTTTGCTGAGCCGTCGTCCATATCGATTCCTAAGTTGGATGCGCCATAAGGGAGGAAATCCGTCACTTTTTCACGGATGTAATTGTTGCGGATAATCGTTGTAAACTTGGCATCACGTTTGACATCACCGGGATCGTGATACACGTCTCCATTATAATGTCCGACACACCAGTAATGTCCCCTGCCCCATGAATTTATCGGACCATGATCATCAGTCTCTTTCACAGTGTCGTGAATGTAATTGTATTCAATAATATGTCCGCCCCAGAACGGATCGTTCATACAGATTGAGGAACGGGGCATATGATGAATATGATTATGGCTGACCGTGTTTTTCAAAGAAATTGCCATAAAGACACCTGCCGTCTGTTTACCATAAACACCGATATGGTGCATTAAATTATTCGAGATTGTACAGTACGCTGGATAGTCCTCTGGATCAGGCCCAAAATCCCAATAACCTTTAGCTCCACAGAATGGGCAAGCCAAACTCTGATCATCGATGATATGACTTTTACCTACCAGACAGACTCCACTGTCACCGGTGTACGTAAACTTGTTGCCATAAACACGTATACGACGGGCATGATGGCTGATATATACCGCATTACCACCTACAGCATCAAAAAAACATTCTTCTACAGCGCAATCTTCTACACCTTCCATATAAATCGCTCCACCACGGTGGATTCCCCAATCACCTGTTGAAGGTGTTATATACTCATCCATAAACGTCGCCCGGGTGTGTGTAATTTTAAAGCCTTTGAAGTTGAGATGACGAACCGGTTTTTGATGGGTGCCCTTTACTTCAATGAGCCGTTGCAGCAAACCCACTTCCACCCGGACATTGGAGATGTCCATACCGGTAATTGGAAAGTAATAGAGAATACTTTTTTCATTGTCGAGATACCACTCACCCGGTGCGTCGAGTTCTTCAAACACATTATCAATAAAGAAATGAGATCCCTCCAACAACTTTGATCCAAAAAAGTCATCAGGATTATCAAGTAAAGCGGTCTGGAAGCCTCCTTCACCCAGTTTTATCTGGTGACGCATCCAATCAACCGACTTAATCCGAAACTGAAAATTATTCCAGTATGAACCCGGAAAGATGTGAACAATAGCCTCGTCCGGTTTGGCCCATTTCTTCATCGTAAATGTCCCGGGATCATATGTAAATTCTCTTTCACCCGCTCCGGCAGTTTTCAGATAACCACCCTCACTAACCAGTGGATTTTCAGGATCGAAATTTGGATATCGGGCACGCATTTGTCGCTTTCCATTGATAAAGAGCTGATTAAAATCCAATCCCTTTGATACTGAACATTTCATAATCCCATTACCGTGAGATTCCCATTTGACTTCAAGATTCATTCCGCCACTGAGGATTGGCATTTCTCCAGGATAGGCTGCATACGTTAAAGGTTGTAGATCCGTTCCTGAATCATCGGCAGTAAAAACGATAGGTTTTGAGAGATAGTAAGTGCCTTCACGCACATATACCGTAATTGGTTTTGGAACATCCTTTTTAAAACTTTTCACTGCATCACGTGCTCTCTCAAAGGATGCAAATGGCTTTGCTTCTGTACCGGGATTTGAATCATCGCCGTTCAGGGCGACGTACAAATTTGGAGAAATAACAGAGGTGTCCCATTGGCCTGCAAAACAATTAAGTGCTATACTCAGGACAAAAAAAACGATAACCAAATTTACGAATACTTTAAAATTATGTAGCATTAACTTATACTCCCCAATTTGACATTTATACCTCAATCAATCATCAATAACACGCTACTTATCACTGCAACCGCATATGATTTCTATTCCCCGATCTCCAGAACCTGTACACCTAAATGTTCGATCCAACTATCTTCAAACCACTCCGGATTTTCACCCTCCGGACATTCTCTGTAACGTAACGTGTGGTAACAGTAAATCCGTGGATATTCGATGATAGAATGAACTTCAGCCATCGCTGCACAATTGGGGACATCCTCATGACGAACGATCGGATTATCCTCAAATTTTGTGAATGTAAAACCATCCTTGCTGTAAGCGTAACCGATATCTTCTACCACTCTCTGTCTCTTTTTCTCTGCGTCCTGTGAATAGGGGCCGGGACCGAGTTCCTCGGGATCGAGAACGTCCGCATATCTGCTGCCACCATAAAAAGCATGAAACATTCCACTGTAATAGAGAACTTCAAATTCAGAAAAGCCTCCTTCTTCCCAACTGTCTTTCGGGCCTTCGCTCAATGCAGGCTCTTCTCTCATCTCCCATGGGCCTTCCAGAGTTTTTGAGGTGGCCACATACATCCTGCCGAAATCGAGCTGTGTCTCATCAGGTTCGGTACCATACATATACCAAACGGTGTCCACTTTTACAAGGCCTCCCGGATATCCCATATGCTGATGCACAAGTATTGGATTTTTCTCATATTTTTCCCACGGACCCAGCGGATCGTCCGCATAAGCCAATGAAACCGACCATCCCCAGCCAGCAGGACTTTCACC
>JABMRT010000241.1 GCA_013202295.1 Candidatus Zhuqueibacterota bacterium | reverse complement strand
GCATATGCGCATGGGCAAGCAGGGGCTAACCGCGGCGCTGGACGGCGTTCGCGAGGTGGCCCTGCCGGTGTTCGTGTCCACGCTGACGTTTGCAGTGGTGTTCTTCCCGGTGGTCTGGAGTTGAATCATTCGAACGGCGTGATCAGCAGCATCCCAGAAGAGATTGGTACATTTGAATTCACTATGAAAGTGACCGATTCCCAAACCATCCCTTCCTCAGCCGAGAAACAGATCACTCTGGTAATCCAGAAGTCGATGTCCATAATAAATGATCCGACCATGCTTCCGGAGATCACGAAGATCTATCAGAATTATCCCAATCCGTTCAATGCGGGAACTACAATTCGGTATCAACTCAAGGAGACGGCCCATTTGTTCATCGAAGTATACGACATTCTGGGTGGACAAATCAAAACCCTTATTGATGAGAACAGGCAGGCTGGTTATTATACCCTGTATTGGGACGGCAGGAATGAATTCGGACAAGCGATTGCTTCCGGCGTGTACTACTATCAGATGAAGGCGGGTGACTATACCCGAAAAGGGAAGATGATTATAATAAAATAGGCTGATAACACAAGCATGCAAGGGATTTAACCGCAGATTGTTTTTGGATATTTTTAGATTAATTGAACGGTCATTTCATTTAGGATTGTGTACACTCGGCGGTTAAACCCATGATGCTAATGTTATCTGAAAGAATATTATGCCGGTGGAAAATTGGAATGTCTAATGTTTTGAATTATCTTATCTGCATCTTTCTTGGATATGATTCGGAGTATATAAACTATATTTTTATCAATTCCATAAAACAAACGATACGAATCAGACTGAGAGTCGATCCTCAATCTGTAACAAGGAAAACTTATGCCTCTTATTTTCTTGATTTTATTCTTAAATTGAAATGGCTCAGTTTCCAATTTTAATGATTCTTCTAATATATGCTTTTGAGTGTTCTTTGATATTTTTTTCAGATCTTTTATAGCGCGAGTCGTATATTCGACTGTGAAATTCATAAATTATTCTTTCTCAATTTGATTGAGTAATTCTCGCGCATTTATGGTCTTTCCATTTTGATGTTCACCTTGAGCAGTTTCATAATCGTTGTTCAAATTTAGATGTTTTGCTATTATGAAATCTTCGAGCTCATCACCATCAATTTTTTGTAAAAGAGCATACGGATGACCGTTACGAGTTACAATAACTTCGTCCTCTTCATTGGCTATTTTTACATATTTTGATGTTGCTCGACTTAGTTCACGAATATTTACAAATTGCATTAGTTGCTCCACGAAATATGATTGTAATTACTTTTGTACATACAATATATGCATGAAACTGAATACAAACAAGTAAAAATTAAGAGCGCAGATAACAATGCGTTTGCAGTGGATTGTTAACGTGCACCATTAATTTCAAATTTTGAGAGTCTGCTCTAAAATCGTTTTGTCGGAAAGTAGCTCTTGGCGCACAACAACTGAAACGCGACGTTATGCAAATAAATAGGAATCAATACAATATGAGAAAATTTATAATCATTTTTTAATCACTTTTGGTGTATTCATGTAATAAAGATAATTCCGTGGATATTTCCGAGGGTGACAGACTAAGTTATACTGAAGATGGTAAACCTGCGTTAGTAATTGTAATAGAAAATAATAATAGCCTTGGCGGCGGTTTGATAGAGGTTGGATTTAATCTATATAGAACAGAAGTAATAAATGTATTGGCCGAAATATTCAATATAGCACCTACAGATATGGATAGCTTGTCTTTAACTCAAATAGTAGATAAATTTGGTGAGGATTGGCAGATAAATGAAATACGAAATATTGCAGCGAAAAAATATAATAAAATAATCTCTTTAACTGATAACGATGCAACAGGTTTTGCATTGTTGGATACCTTAAAATACTTAAGCAAAGAAAATTATAACATTGATTTGATAGTCAATCTTCATGGAGGTGGTCAAAGTATTTGGTTTAGTGACAATTCCTATGATATAATTCATTTCACTTCAAAACTGAAGGCAAATAATATACACATACGGTCACTATATCAAACATGCTGTTTTGGGAGTGAAATGATAGACGATTGGGAAGCCATTGATATCATATCCGTAAACGGTTCGTCTAAATTTAACAGCTTAGCAATGTTTTCACCGATATTCTTTATTGATAATTGGACAAACGGCTCAACATATCAGAACGCAGTACATAATGCTTATCAAATGGAAATTGAAAAAATACAATCTTACAGGACGATATTACCTGTAATGGAATATTTAATAACCGATGATATTAAAGTAGAAAGCAAGCAATTCGTTGGTGGTTTAAATATAAATCTTTTATGGGGGGATTATCCTGTAATAATTTAATGAGGCATTGCATAACACGATGATGAACTGGATCGAAACCAGCTGCGGTTTATTGAGCCTCAGAATTTAGTGGAATCTCAGCGAATATCTGAGTTTCTCTGTGGTTCCGATCCGTTATCATAATCGTTATGCACTATACCACAATATAAATCTAGCGGCTTTCACGGCCAAATTTTAAAACGAATTAGCATGTAAAAAAACATGTTGACAAAGTAGATTGAATATGATATATTTAGTTAGTGAACATTAACTAACTACATAGAGAAAAGTATGAATTCATTTACTGGCAGACAAAAAGAGATAATCGATATGTCGATAAAAATCATTGCTGAAAAAGGTATTCAGCAATTGACAATCAAAAATATCTCGAAAAGTATTGGGATTTCAGAACCGGCCATCTATCGTCATTTTAAAAGGAAAATGGATATTTTATTAGCTATTCTTTCTCATTTTAAAAAAAACAGGCAAATTATTGCAGAGAAGATCACTTCAAGGGAAATGTCTTCAATCATGCAAATTGAATCTTTATTTATTGATCATTTCAAACAATTTTCTGCAAATCCTGCCCTTGCTGCAGTTATTTTCTCAGAAGAAATTTTTCAGAACGACAAACGGTTGTCTGAACAGGTGAGTTTAATTATGCAGCTGAATCAAAAAATGATTTTAAATATTATTAAAGCGGGACAACAAAGTCATGAAATTCGAAACGATATATCTGAAAAGCAGCTTTCAATCATAATAATGGGGGCACTGCGGCTTATTGTGTCCAAATGGAGATTATCCAATTTCTCGTTTGATCTTGAAACCGAGGGAATCGGTCTGTGGGAATCGTTAAAGAAATTAATCGAATTTAATTAGAAAGGAATGAAAATGGAAAAACTATTAAACAGATTTTTAAAAAAGCCCTGGCTGGTTCTGGTTGTTTTTTTAATTATGACAGTCGGATTTTTTAAAGTTATGAAAAGTAATTCCCGCATGGAAACGGATCTTGATAAGTATATGCCCCAACACCACCCTGCTTTTGTGTTTAGTAACCAGGCGGAAGAGTGGTTTAATATTAAAGACGGAATTATTATAGCGATTGAGAATCAAGAGGGGATTTTTAATTCCGGAACAATCCAAAAAGTAAAAGATTTGACAAAAGCACTGCAGAAGATGAAGGAAATTAACAAAGATGATGTCACCTCGCTCTATACGGCCGATAATATTATCGGCTCGGAAGATGGTATGGACGTACGGGCCTTTTTTAAAAATACACCCAAAACAGATGAAGAAATGGAGCTGCTTCGTACCAATGTCCGCAATAATGAAATGATTTTTGGGCGGCTGGTGTCAAATGAAGAAACTGTTACTGTTATTATCGCGGAAATTGAAGATGATGTCTTTTCACAAGAGTTTTACAAGCAGATTTTGGAACTTGGTGAATCTTTTAACGGTCCGGAAACAATTCATGTGGCTGGCCGCCCGATAGTGGAAGGAACCATGGCGCTGCTTGGTCCGGCTGACATGAAACGTATGGTTCCTATTGTTCTGATTGTTATTATCCTGGTGCTGTTGACTGTTTTGAGAAGTTTTAAAAGTACTTTTTTTACTCTGCTTGTTGTTATGTTCAGTACGGTCTGGACTTTTGGTTTAATGGCGGCAGTAGGTATTCCTATTTATGCTGTATCTACAATGATTCCGGTGATGCTGATAGCAATCGGGGTGGCAGATGGAATTCATCTTTACAGTCATCTTCATCTGTATATGAATAAAAACCCCCACGCTGCCAAAAAAGATGCGATGCTGGATATGATTAAAGGGATGTGGAAACCGGTTGTCATGACTTCCGTTACCACCGCTGTAGGTTTTATTTCACTGCTTACTTCTCAGGTATATCCGATTAAATATTTTGGCATATTTACAGCTTTTGGTGTAATGATGGCAATGGTGTTTTCTCTTGTCCTTATTCCTGCCGGGGTTATGGTCTTTGGCCTGCCAAAGTGGAAAAAGCAGAAGAGCGATAATGGGGGAAATAAAGCGAGTTTTGCTACAGCATTTTCTGCAAAAATAGTAAAATATAAATATGCTACAATAATTTTAACGGCTGTCATTGTATTTATCTCGATTGCCGGCATAGGTAAAGTATGGATTAATTCCAGCTTCCTGGAGAAATTTGAAGCAGATAGTGACATTGTGCTCACCGATCAATTCATCAACGAGAATTTCGGCGGCACATCAACGCTTAATGTCATTTTTGATTCTCAAGAT
Source organism: Candidatus Zhuqueibacterota bacterium (assembly GCA_013202295.1). Taxonomy (GTDB): domain Bacteria; phylum Zhuqueibacterota; class QNDG01; order QNDG01; family JABMRT01; genus JABMRT01. The sequence continues at coordinate 10,767 of JABMRT010000241.1, read as the reverse complement.
AACGGCGCCTTCAAAAATCCTGCTGTTCTCACGGCAATTGACAAAATGCAGTATGATGTTGAAGGAACATTACAAGTTGTCGGTAATTCGTTTGCCTTAAGTGATTATCTCAAGCGGATGAACAAAGTGATGCATGCTGACGATGAGGCATATAATGTTATCCCAGAATCGCAGGAACTTATCGCCCAGTATCTGCTGCTTTATGAAATGTCAGGTGATCCTGAAAATTTGTGGAAAGTAGTGGATTATGACTATAAAAAAGCCAATTTGACATTTCAACTGAAAAGTGATAACTCGAAAGCGATCAACAGCGCCATTGAAGTAATTGAGCGGCATGTTCCAGAACTAAATAAACTAAATGTCGATCTCAAATATGCAGGCTCAGGCTATAAAGGGCTTGTATTTACAGATCTTATATTGCAGGGTCAGATTGCCAGCCTTGTCATGTCGCTGATCATTGTTATCATTCTTCTTTCCTTAATGTTTAAAAACTTTATGGCAGGTCTGATTGGTTCTGTTCCTATAATCATAACCTCAATTATCAGTTTTGGTGTGATGGGTTTGTTGAATATTCCGCTGTCCACAACTACAGCGCTGCTCTCAAGTATTGCTATCGGAATAGGGATTGATTATGCTGTTCATTTTCTGGAGCGATACAAAATATATGCTGCAGAAACCGGGGATAAGATTTTAACCAGCCGTCACACCATGCAGCACTCCGGCAGGGCGATTGTTTTTAATGCAATCGTGGTTATTGCAGGATTTTTAGTGCTGCTGTTTTCTGTCTTTCCGCCAAACCGAGCATTGGGAGCTTTGGTCTCTTTGAATATGTTCACCAGTTTTCTGGGAACGGTAACAATTATGTATTTGCTGTTGTTTGTATCTAATATCTATTTTAAAAAGAGATAGAACACGGATTACACGGATGAGACGGATTTGCACAGATTGAATTTATAGATATTTATTCCGTGGTTATCCGCGTAATCAGCGTCATTCGTGTGCTATTAAAACTTTAACTAATGGAGGACTAAAATGAGTATGTTTTGTTTTCAATGTCAAGAAACAGCCAAAAATGAGGGCTGCACAATTAAAGGCGTTTGTGGAAAAAGCGCAGATACTGCCAATCTTCAAGATCTTTTAATCTATGTTACGAAAGGTATTTCTGTGTGGGGTGAAAAATTAAATAGTCTGGGAATGGCAGATAAAAAAACAGGATTTTTTATCGCCCAGGCACTTTTTGCCACAATCACAAATGCAAACTTTGATAATGATCGAATTATTGAACTAATCAAGCAAGGACTGAAAATTCGCAATTCGCTGAAAAGCAAATTTATTGATGCGTATTCGAAAAAGCATGGAAAAGAATTTTCAGACGAGATGGACGATTCTGCAATCTGGTTTTCGGATGATCTTGAAGAATTTACCCTTAAAGCTAGTGAAGTTGGTGTGCTTTCACAAAAAAATGAAGATGTCCGGTCTTTGAGAGAATTGCTTGTCATTGGTTTAAAGGGGCTGGCAGCATATACTGATCATGCGGCTATTCTCGACTACGAAAGGAATGAAATTTATGCGTTTATCATGGAAGCCCTGGTTTCGACAACAAAAGAGCTTTCGGTTAATGAAATGGTTTCGATGGTTATGAAAGCAGGTGAGTTCTCTGTTAAAGGAATGGAATTGCTTGACACAGCAAATACTGAGAGTTACGGGAATCCTGAAATTACAAACGTCTCTATTGGCGTGCGAAACAATCCAGGAATTCTAATTTCCGGTCATGATCTGAAGGATATGGAAGAATTGTTACAACAGACCGAAAACACAGGTGTGGATGTTTATACCCACGGTGAAATGCTTCCAGCAAACGCCTATCCGGCTTTTAAAAAATATAAACATTTTGCCGGGAATTATGGCAATGCCTGGTGGCAGCAAAATAAGGAATTCGATTCATTTAATGGACCAATTTTGATGACCACTAATTGTATTACACCGGTGAAAGAAGCCTATAAGAATAGAATATTTACCACAGGAATGACAGGCTATCCAGATGTCACACACATCCCGGAAAGAGCGCAAAACGGCCATAAAGATTTTTCTGAAATAATTGAACTGGCAAAAAAATGCGAGCCACCCCGTGAAATTGAACAAGGCGAAATTACAGTCGGATTTGCTCACAATCAGGTTTTTGCTTTGGCAGATAACGTAGTGGAAGCGGTAAAATCAGGCGCCATCAAACGATTTGTCGTGATGGCTGGATGCGATGGGCGGCAAAAAAACAGAAGCTACTACACGGATGTCGCTGAAACGTTGCCACAAGACGCAGTAATTTTAACGGCTGGCTGTGCAAAATATCGTTACAACAAGTTGGCACTTGGAGAAATTGATGGCATCCCCAGAGTCCTGGATGCTGGTCAGTGCAACGATTCATACTCGTTAGCACTTATTGCCTTAAAATTGAAAGAAGTCTTTGGCCTGGAAGATATTAATGATCTCCCCATTTCTTACGACATTGCCTGGTACGAACAAAAGGCGGTGGCTGTGCTGCTGGCACTTCTTCATCTCGGTGTGAAAGGCATCCGTTTAGGACCAACCCTGCCGGCTTTTCTTTCACCCAATGTTGTGAAAGTGCTTGTGGATAATTTTAATATTAAACCCATAGGCGATGTAAAAGTCGATGTCGAAGCAATGATGGCCGGACATTGAAAGAGATAGAACGCGGCTAACACGGATGACTCAGATAACCACGGATTGAATTTATAGATTTTCTCCGTGGTTATCTGTACGTTATTAGACTTAAAATATATGAGAGGTTACATATTGAATCATACTATGATATTCATCAATAGTTTTGTATTGGTTTGTCTTATTGTTTCATTTCTGAAAGATAAAACAAAAACTAAAAAAGCCCTGAAGGTTGCTGTTAAATCATTTTTCAAAATGCTGCCGATGGTGTTGATAATCATAATTTTCATTGGATTGCTTTTAGGCCTGATGCCGCCGGAGAAAATTTCACAATTCATTGGGGAACAGGCCGGTTGGGGTGGATTTCTCCTTATAGCATTCATCGGTGCAATTATGCATATCCCTTCTTTGCTTTCATTCCCTTTGGCTGCTTCTTTTTTAGAAGATGGCGCCGCCATAGCCCCTGTCGTTGTATTTATAACCACATTGACGATGATTGGTATTGTGACTCTGCCTCTCGAAATTAAATTCATGGGTAAAAAATTTACATTACTGCGAAACGGTATCAGTTTTATTTTTGCCCTTTGCATTGCATTGATAATGGGGGCAATTCTGTGAAAAATGAAAAGAAAGACAAACAACCCAAAAAGGGAAAGAAAAACCTCATTGGGTTGGGTTTTATAACACTTATTTTTGTAATTGTTTTAAAAATGTTCCCCTCCAAGTCTCCTGCTGTTATTTCCGCATCATGGGTTTACTTTAAAGAAATGATGGTCATACTTCCTGCCATTATGATTTTAATGGGACTTTTTGTAGTCTGGGTTTCTAAAGAAATAGTAATAAAACACTTGGGAGAGAGATCCGGCATAAAAGGTATGTTAATCGCATTTGTTTTAGGAGCGCTGCCCACAGGTCCCCTGTATGTGGCTTTTCCTTTGGTTTTTGGATTAAAGCAAAAAGGTGCCAGTATTTCAAATATTGTTATTTTTCTCTCTGCTTGGGCTTGTATTAAGTTACCCCAGGAGATGGTAGAACTGCAATTTTTAGGATGGAAATTTATGGTAACGAGGCTGGTGTTGACAATTATTTTTGTCACTATTATGGGAATAATTGTTGAAATATTAACAAAGTTTGAATATGAGCCAATCAATAGTAAATAACGTTAACTTAAGGAGATAAAAAAATGAAAACAAAAAAACTTCAACTCGTTTTAATGGCAATATTAATTGCCATACCGACATTAATATTTGCTCAGGCAGAATTAACCGGCTTACAGATTATAGTAAATGTTTACAATCGCGAAACCGGAAATGATATGCAAGGTGATCTTACAATGTCATTAATTAATTCCCGGAGTGCTCAGAGGGTGCGCGAGATCAAACAGTTTATAAAGGATTTCAGCGGGATGGAAAAGAAGATCATGTTTTTTGTGTCACCTGCTGATGTTCGTAATACCTCTTTTATGAATTGGAGCTACGATGAAGCCGGCAAAGATGATGACCAGTGGATCTATCTGCCTGCTTTGAAAAAAGTAAAGAGAATTTCCAGCGACAGTAAGAGTGATTATTTCATGGGATCTGATTTTACCTATGATGATTTGGGTGACCGCCATCCCACCGTCGACACTCATAAAATATTGCGTGAAGAAATGGTCGATGGCGAATCCTGTTATGTGGTTGAGAGTACTCCTAAAGACGAAGAGTACATGTATTCCCGAACTGTTTCCTGGATCATCAAAGATAAATGGATCGGTTTGAAAAAGGAATTTTACGATGAGGATGAAGAACTGTTAAAAACCCTGACCGTTAAAAAGCATGAAAAAATCAGCGGCTACTGGACGATACTTTCAAGTGAAATGCATAATGTTCAGAAAGACCATACGACAAAAATGCAGCTCACTAACGTTAAGCTGGATACAGGAATATCAGCTGCCAAATTTACTGAACGGATGATGAAGAGAGGTCTGTAATGAGGACGTTTCATTTTAAGTTTTCCTGGGTTGTTCTTGCCCTGTTTGTCTTTATAAACAGGGCGGATGCCCAGGAATTAAACTGGTCGGGCTATGTCCGGAATTATACCGGATTGTTGTTAAAGGGAAACAATGAGTATGCGATTATTCAGAATACTTTCAATCTTAATATTGAGCAGAGTAGAGACCGGACAGGTTTTAAAGTCAATCCATATATTTACCAGTATCCGAATCGGGATATGGAGATTGGTCTGCGGGAAGCATATATGGATATTTATTTTGATGCCTTCGACTTGCGAATAGGTAAACAGCAGATTATCTGGGGTAAAGCAGACGGTGTGTTTATTACCGATATAGTGTCGCCAAAAGATTTGAGTGAATTCCTACTGCGTGATTTTGATGAAATTCGTATGGGAGTAACATCAATAAAAGCGAATTACTATCTTGGTGATAATACATTTGAATTTGTCCTGGTGCCCTATTTTTCATCGACTCAGATGCCGGACCGAAGTTCAATCTGGTTTCCGCAAATGGATTTTCCGGTACAGCCTGAATTTGATTACTCCAAAAATGAAGTTCCCGCCTCGTTGGAAAACAGCGAGATTTTTGTGAAATATTCAGCTATTACATCCGCCATTGATTTTGAAATAATGGGTGGGTATATGTGGGACGATGACCCAACTATGCACATCGCTAAAATGGTAGATCAGGTTACCTTCCAATTAACAGGGCTTACTGTTACTCCCCGGCACCATCGTTTAGGATTAGCAGGGGGGAGCTTCAGTACCACCCTCGGCGGGTTCGTGGTGCGTGGTGAAGGTGCTTATTATGATGGTAAATATTTTAATTCTGCTGATCCCGCTTTGAATGATGGAACCGTAAAGATAAATTATCTCCATTATTTGATTGGAGTAGATTATACGTTATGGGGAATCAGGTTGAGTTCTCAATTTATTCAACAGACAATTCTGGATTATGATGCGTACATCGACAATTATGAATATGAAAACACAATGACAGTTCTGGCAAGTAAAGATTATCTGAGGGAAACATTGAGGTTCGAGCTTTTTTCATATATAGGATTGAACAATTCTGATGCGCTTATACGACCTAAGGTGACTTATGACTTAGCGGATGGATTTGAGGTTTTATTGGGTGCAAATATTTTTGTTGGTAATTCAGGTAGATTTGGGCAGTATGATAATAATGATATGGTTTATACAAAAATTAGATATAGTTTTTAGTCTTAAAACTACTTTTCTTTTGAACAAAGTTTTACTTAGACTTAGATTGCTTAAAAATATAAAATTGCATAACCTAATAATGAACAGGATTTGGCCGTAACATGTCTTTTTCAGATATCAATATTGCCAACGGAAAGTGCCGTGTGTTCTGTAAAGTGAACATAACTGGGTAGTATCAGAACTATCAGTCCAATTTTGATTTTCGTTGATTAATGTTTTCGTTTGGCCAAACCTGTTATTATCATCGTTATCATTTATAAATACTACTTGCCATTGACCTTAATAATGACTTAATTTAGGTCACACAAGGAGGTCAAATATGAAGTTAAGTGAATCAGTAAAACCGATCAGTTACTTAAAAGCACATGCATCAGAAATTTTAAGAGATGTATCAAACAATCGAAAAACGATGGTTATAACCCAGAATGGTGAGGCTAAAGTTGTACTACAAGATGTAAAAATATATGAAGAAATGCAGGATAGTCTTGCTTTATTAAAGATACTTTCATTGAGTACAAAATCTAAAGAAAAAAAGAAATATAAACCTATCGAAAATTCTTTTGATGATATTCAAAGCAAAATTAATAAAGAAATATTAAAATGAATTACAAAGTATACATAATTAATGATGCCGAAGAAGATATTCTAGATATCTACAATTATGTGTTTCTTCATGATTATAAAGAAAATGCAGATTATCTACTAAATAAAATAAAAGAATCCTGTGTCAGTCTAAAAACACACCCCAATAGAGGACATACCCCCCCAGAGCTTGAGCGTGTTGGAGTTTATTCATACAAAGAAATACATTTTACACCATATAGAATAATATACGAAACAATTGAAAACGCTGTATATATTCACTGTGTTTTAGATGGTCGAAGATCTTTGCAAGAATTACTTGAGAAACGACTTTTGCGATAATTGAAATGATAACAAATTAATGCAGAGGAATTTTTAACGCGTTCTATTAATTTTCAATTTGGAGAGGTTGGTCTAAATTCGTTTTGTCGGACAGGAGCTCTTGGCACAAAACCCGTGATCAAGTCGTTATGCTACTCATCGAGAATACTATAAAATAATCCGCTTTAAAGCAGATTATTTTTGAAGTTTATCGACTTTCAAATAATCTCGAAAACCTCTTTTTTTACCCACTCCACCTTCTGATCAAGTTTTTGAATCCTGCATTCTCATTGTCCTTTTTGTCCATCTCCACTACCTTTGGATATATTTATTCTTGACTTTGAAACATTGTTTGATTATCCTTGTATAATTTTATGACCGACTGGTCGGTCAATTATACTACTGAGGTTAAAATGACACCAAAAATTATTGATAAGCAGGAAAAACGAGAACAAATTATTAAAGCTGCTGTACATGTATTTGCTAGTCTTGGACTACCAAACACGAAAATGGTTCAAATCGCTGAGGCGGCTGGCATCGGGAAAGGCACCATTTATGAGTACTTTAAAAATAAGGATGAACTCTTTATTGCCGCCTACCATTCATTCATAGTGGAATTCGGAACTCATATCAACCAGAAACTGGAATCGCTTCAAGATCCGACAGAGAAGTTGAAGGGATATTTTGAGGGTTGGATCGAAATGCTGGATTCAGATTTTCTTCAGTTTGCAGACATCATACTTGACATGTGGGCTCAGGGACTTCGACTTAAAGAGAATGATGACAGTTTTCACCTGGGTGAGATGTACCGACAATATCGAATCCAGATCACAGCCATTCTGGATGAGGGTATTCGGCAGGGTAAATTCAAATCCGTGAACACGACAATCACATCTTCTATCATTATCGGGACATTGGATGGACTTTTGATACAATGGATCATGGACAAAAACATCTATCAATTAAAAGAAGCCATTCTGCAGCTATCAGACATTATTTTGGATGGCCTGACAGAGGGATCATAGCTTTTTATTGAATATTTGACCAACTCACCGGTCAAATAAAACGAGATTTATTTGAAAAATTTATGGAGACGATCATGAAATATAGAATATTCATCCTGCTGGGTCTGTTTTCCACTCAAATTTTTGGACAGAACCTGACTGGTCCTGAAATCATCCAAAAAGTCAATGATCTGATGAATCCAGCATCGAGCTATGCGAAGGCCAAAATGACCATTATCACCTCTTCGGGCCAGGAACGCGCCTTCGTGTATGATTCATGGAGTAAGGATCATGGAGAGAAAAACCTCATCCGTTACATCGAACCCAAGCGGCTCAAGGGCCAGGCCACGCTCATGACCAATTTCGCGGACGACATCTGGATGTATTTCACCCGCACCCGGCGTGTGCGCAAGATGGCCACGCACGCAAAGAAACAGAAAATGGAAGGCAGCGATTTCAGCTATGAAGATATGGGCGCCGGGAACAGCTTCATTGAAGATTTTACTTCAACGAGATTGGATGACAAAAAGGTAGAAGGAAACTTGTGCCATCAGGTGGAGATGAATCGGAAAGCGGATGCTAACATTTCTTATTCACGAATGATCATGTGCGTTCGGCAGGACAACTTCGTGCCGATCCTGATTCAATATTTTGATGAGGACAATCCCGATCAATTGGTGAAGGAACTGGTTCAGTCGGACATTCGGGATGTCCAGTCCATCCCCACAGCCATGAAAATGGAAATGATCAATAAATCGGACAATACATCCACGAAAATGGAATTCATCGAGATTGAATACAATCTGAAACTGGATGACGCCCTGTTCACGGAAAGGGGGTTGAAACAATGAAACGCTGGATAGTACTTCTCTTAATCACTGCCTCTCCTCTCGCTGCTCAAAATCCGGTGGAGATATTCGGATATTTCGAATCACAGCTCATGACCGCACAGATCAACTCGGAGTGGATTCCGCTTGCATCCAATAAACTGCGCCTCGATCTTTCAGGCGATGTGTCGGATCGAATCAAATTCGCCGCCAACTTCAATTACATCACCTATCATGGCAAGACAACCTGGATGATTGCGGACATTCTTCCTGAATCGGCTTTGGATGAAATTCCAGAGTCACTGTTGCCCTATTACCAGATCACGTTCGAGAATCGCAACTTCCTCGACAATGCGTTTGTCGGAATTAATCTGGGCGCAATGGATTTGACAATTGGAAAGCAGCAACTCTCATTCGGATCGGGTTACGCCTGGAATCCAACCGACATTTTTAATACCAAGGATCTTTTCGATCCGGCTTACGAACAACCGGGACATAACGCGGTTCGACTGGACTGGCAAGCTGGAGAGCGTTTCGCATTCAGCAGTCTGATGTCGCCCGAAGACTCATGGGAAAAATCCACGGGATTGCTTCAGGTCAAGGTCGGAATATCTCGATTCGATGTCTCGTTCCTTGCCGCGAGGACAACCCAAACCTCTCACGATTATACAGAATTCGATCCGCTCACATTCTCATTGATTGAAGATTCTGAATTGCGGACTGTCTACGGTGCGGATGTGAACGGCGAAATCTTCGGCCTTGGCGTCTGGACGGAATATGCATACAGCGAAATGGAGAATTCGGATAACTATTATGAATGGCTCCTGGGCGCGGATTACACCTTTGAATCCGGCACCTATTGCATGGCCGAATTCTACAGAAACACAATAGGAAAACAAAATGACGCGGATTATACATTCAATGACTGGCTGCGTTATTTGAATGCGAAGCAGAAAGCACTGAGTCGGGACCAGGTGTACGGACTCATCCAGCACCCGGTCACGGATGTGATGAATTTGGGACTATCGGGCATCTACAGTATCTCGGATGGCAGCGCCGCCCTCCTCCCCACCCTGAGCTGGACACCCGATCCGAATCTTGAAATCCTGGCTTACATCAACTGGCTAACTGGAGAAGACACCCAAGTCTATAATTCAAAGCTCGGAAACGGAGGTCTCATCCGGGCACGTGTTTACTTTTAAATTTTAATCCAAAGAAACGGACTTGATCATGCGCGACGAACTCTTCAAATCTCTCGCCTCCTGGCACGCCAATCACCCGGGCCGGATGCTGCTCGTTGGACTTCTCATCACCTTGATTCTCGGATTTTCAGCCACTCAACTTTCAGTCACCATGCGCTGGTCAGATCTCTTACCGACCCATGACAAACGCACCCTCGAATACAATCGTATCGTGGATGAATTTGTCACCGCCACCTCCATCATTGTGGTCGTTCAGGGTGAGGAGGCTGAGATCAAGACCTTCGCGGATCGACTCGCGCCCCGACTGGATGCGGCTACGCTTCAGACGGATACTGGCACGGTCTCACTCGTTCAGAGAGTGGACTACAAGAGTGAGATCGGCTTTCTCAAAGATCACGGCCTGATGCTCGTTAAAGCGGATGATCTGAAGAACATGCAGGATATTTACACCGATCCCAATTTGACCGGATTGCTTTTCAACATCAACAACGCGATGGAAAAAGAGTATGTCGGCCGGGAGGAATCCATCTCAACCCGGGAAAAAGAGGACGGTGCTGTCATGATCCTCGGTGGCATTGAATCCTTTGTGGATATTCTGAATCGGTCGGCTATGGGTGAACAGGTTCCGGAAATTGAAATTCGGTCCGCTGCGGATGAACTGCTTTTTGGCGAACCCTATTTCATCTCATATGACCGGCAGGCGCTGATTCTGAACGTCGTCCCCAATTTCACAATCATGGAAATGCAGCTGGTCATCGATGGCACGGCTGCGATCCAGACAATTCTGGATGATGCGATGAAGGAATATCCCGGAGTCACTGCGGGCATGACCGGATTCATGCCTATTGCTCATGATGAGATGGTTTACTCGGAACAGAGCCTCGGATATACGAGCCTCATTGCAGTCATCGCCATTCTGATCCTGCTGATCGTTTCATTCAG
>JABMRT010000240.1 GCA_013202295.1 Candidatus Zhuqueibacterota bacterium | reverse complement strand
ATGGTGTGATACAGAGTGGTTTCCCCAATCACATCCACACCTGCCCACATATTCGACCGGATGATGTTTCCAGGGCCGATCTGGCTGGATTGTGCCCCATTTTCAATGTAAATGCCGGAGGCTTCATTCGGCAGGCGAAGGGTTCCGGTTTGATCGGTTCCGATAAAATTTCCGATGATCTGGTTTCCATCCGAGTCCGCGTCTTCGATCTGTACTCCCCGGCTGTTGCCGCAGATCACATTGCCTTCTCCCTCTGATTCTCCTCCGATTCGGTTGATGTTGGCTCCATCTCGAATCCGGATACCGTCCCCCGAATTGGGAATCAGTGCTTCACCCGTAATGTCAGTGCCGATCCAATTCCCCTGCACAAGATTGTGGCTGCTTTGTCCAAAACTCATTTCGATTCCAGCCTGACCATTGCCGGAAATGAGATTTCCCTCTCCCGAACCGCTGCCACCGATCCGGTTCTCCCAGGTGCCGGCCATATAAATACCTGCCTGTCCGTTGGGCAGAGGTGCGAGTCCGTCGCGGGTGGTGCCAATCCGGTTCCCGACGATCAAACTTTCACTGCTTCCATTGAGGTATAATGCATATGCGATATTTCCTGAAATCAGATTCATTTCATCTTCAGAAGAGCCTCCGATTGTGTTCAGGACTGCATTATATCCCACATAAACACCATAATCATTGGGCAGGGCTTCCTGCCCATTCGCAGATGTGCCGATGTAATTGCCGAACACATGATTGTGATGACCACCCGTAGAGGCGATATAGACTCCCTGATCATCAAACCCCGACACGACGAATCCTGTCAGGACATTGTACGGGGAATTGAATTTGATGCCTTTGGCATATTCACCAGCGGATTGACCATTTAACATGATCTCCGGCCCGTCAGGATTGGTGTTGCCCTGATTTTGTGTTTGTGTCCTTCCATCGATGACCGTCCCTGAATCTGTGACCATTGGAAGTTCACTCAATGGCAGAATGTTCCAAACTGTACCGTCATATCCCGGGTCTGCATCGGAAATGTTGAAGGTGATGGTATCCGGTCCGCTGTTCGTGTTTGCGATATCGATTGCCCAGCGCAGAGATCCCAGACCAGTATCTGCTGTGGTGGTGACAGTGGGCAAGCCCGCAAATCTCGGGGAGGAGAGTTCGGATGTATTGCCCTCCAAATCCGTGGCCGTGGCTGTCACATACGGCCCTGCCGGTGAACCGGGCCAGTAAAAGTTTCCTTCTCCATCCGCTGTGACGGTGCCCTCATACGTCAGGGCTTCATCATCCGGCGTGGAAAAGATCTCCACGGTTGCATTTGGAGTGGCCGTGCCAGTCACCGAGGCGATGGCGGTCAGCACAGGAGGCTCCTGTCCCAGGTTTGCCCCTTCCAGATTAATCGCCTTATCTGTGTTGGAATGAAAACTGTTTTGTGTGATGGTGTTTCGCAGGGTTGTACTTCCCCACATGTTAATGCCTTCTGATAATGAAAAGGCGATAATATTGCCGGGACCGAAGGTATTGTCATGTGCGCCATTGTGGACTCTTATACTCTCGTACTCGTTTGGGAGGCCATTTGCGCCTGTGATGTCGGTTCCAATCAGATTACCGGCACAAATATTCCCTTCGCTTGTTTCATTTGTTAATTGGAGGCCCGAACTACTGTTCCCAGAAATCAGATTGCCATACCCTGCTTCATTCAGACCGATCTGGTTGTATTGCGAGGCATTAATTTTCACTCCGGAGCCTTCATTCGGCAGGGCCGCCATGCCCGTTTGATCCGTGCCGATGTAATTGCCATACACCTCATTGTATCCGGCTCCATCGATCAAAATACCGGCACTTCCATTGCCGGATATGACATTTCGGGTTTCAGCTGTATTGCCACCGATGATATTGTAGTCTCCGTTATACAGATTGATACCGTTTGCTTGATTCGGCATGGCTGATGATCCCAGAAAATCGGTGCCGATGTAGTTGCCTATCACCAGATTGCTGTCTGTCTCATCTGATGCCAGGGTAATGCCATGATATGCATTCCCGGAGATGATGTTGCCGGGTCCGATGGTGTTCATCGTCGAGATGAAGATATTGATGCCTGTGTTGTTGCCGAGTGTATCAGAGCCGGTGGCATTGAGGCCGATCACATTGTTCAGGATTTGATTTCCCTTTGAACGGTTAATGTCAATCCCATTGACACGGTTTCCGGAAATAATGTTTCGGTCGGCGGCCGACGCACCCCCGATGATATTGTTATCTCCCCAGGAAATATGAATGCCTGTGATTGATCCCGGTGTTACTTTATGAGCGCCCGTATGATCGGTTCCGACATAACACCCGGCTACCAGGCAGTTGTTGTCCGAAACAGAGATACTGACCGACTCAAACCCATGGATGACCAGATGTCGAATCTGTATTGATTGGGCATCCAGACCTATACCAAATTCAGAGGTGCTAATGCTTCCATCGATAACGATTTCAGGGCCCAGCGGATTGGTGTCAGACCCGATAAACTCAGCCTGAGAGGTGCCATCTACAAACATGTTGTCATCATCCAGAATGAACAGGGTAATAGGCTGAATCACCCAGATGCCTTCTGCGGCCTGATACCCCGCATCGGCCTGCGGAATCTGGAACAGAACGGTATCCGGCCCGGCTGTGAATCCAGCATCTACAATAGCCTGCCTGAATGATCCCGCTCCGGAATCCAATGTGTTTGTAACCGTGAGAATGCTGGCGTTGACTTGAGATAACAATCCAGTCGCGAGTAGTATTAGCAACGTTATTCTTGCTTTCATGGAAATTCCCTCCGGTTTTCCTTATTTTAAAAGAAAGTCGCGATGCAGTGCGTGAAGTTATTCTGTGCGATTGATTATTTCAGTAAAAAATTGTCCATACAAGACAAATCAAAGGTGACATTGATTTTTCAAAAATGCAAGTGATTTATTGGCGAATATAAAAGGAATATTTTTATCCTGATAAATTCTCATTGATCTGATCGTATGTTGTCATTGCTACATTGGCGCAGTCCACGAAGGATTGGTTCAAGACCCACTGGATTGAATTTCGATAACTCGATTCCACAGATTCGGGAGCGGACATGGGCCCCGCTGAACAGGTTTTCATGGCAATGATACCGACTTGTTGCTCATGCAGTTTTGTGAGCAATTCTTCCAGTTTCTGCTGATCCCATTCTGCAAAATATCCTGCTCTGGAATGGGTAAAAGATCCCTTATAATTATATGGCACCATGATAATATCATAAACCGGATTCTTCTCAGCAGCCTCAAGCACATGCATGTTGTTGTTATGGGCCGAGAATCCGGATGCCCTGATTTTACCCTCTTTTTTTGCCTGATTGAAGAATTCCAGAACGGTCTCATTGAACATGAGCTTTTCTGATGACAGGCCGTGGATCAGCATGATGTCCACATAATTGGATTGCAATGCTTGAAGGGTTTCAGTGAGAGAGCGCTCCATTTGCTTTTTAATTTTATTGTCTGTGTGCTTTTTATTCAGTTCATCATCGCTGATATGAAGCTTGAGTTTGGATTGGATCACAACCTGATCACGGATTCCTTTCAGTGCTTCGCCCAGCATGATCTCATTCTGGCCTCCGGCATAGGTTCGGCCGGTATCGAGAATATTGATTCCCCTGTCCAATGCTGTTCGGACGAGTGCTGACTCCATGACACGGCTTGCTCCGTAGCAGATCGGTGAAACTTTTAATCCGGTTCGTCCCAGGACAATTTTATCCGATTCAATTGCATGAAGATTCTGTGGTTTTGCACTCAGTAGACCCAGGCCAATCAATCCTGCTGAGGTTTGGAGGAATTCTTTGCGGGTGACTGTTTTATCTTTCATGATGCAACCGTCCAAATGATTGTGAATGTCATGGAAAAAGATAATGATTTATTCCGGAATTTGGAAAAAGAAATTGAAGATGAAAATGCAACGCACTTCAGAAGTGCGTCGCACTAATAGAGCCTTATTTCATCAGCAGACAACGTCCCGAAGTAGTGTGGCTTTCCGTCCTCAACTGATAAATGTATACACCGGAGGAAACCAATCGTCCACGACTATCCTGCCCAGGCCAGGAGACTTGATGCGATCCGGCGGCAGTTGGTCGATTGTCCATTAGGCGTTTGATAAACTGTCCATTTAAATTGTAAATATCCAATGTGACATTTTGCACTGACGGGAGATCATAGGTGATCATTGTAATCGCATTGAACGGGTTGGGGTAGTTACGGATCTGGAATTCATTCGGAAGTGAAACGGGAGCAGGTTCATCCACATTGACTGCAGGATTATAATTGTACAATTTGCGCATGATATTGATCCAGCTTTCACCCTCTTTCTCCTGAAAGAGGAGTATCGATAGTTCACCGCTTGTGTATGTGTAGGTTTTTAATTCCACATCCACGAGATATCCGTAGTCCCATTCCTGGAGCAGTTGCTGATAGAGATTGTCGCCAGCAAAACTGTTTGTGAGTCTAATCACCGGCTCCCAATAATGGTCAGAGCCATAAAACCCATCGATTACGGTGATACGATTCTGCCCGTCGTATGCATAGGTTTCCCGTTCATCCCAGACCCATTTGTCTTCATAATATGATTCCGGATACCAAAAGAAAGATTGCATATCCGTTAAATTATTACTGCCGTCATAGGCGAATGTGGTTTTGCTGTCATCCACAAACGGGAGCGGCTCAGTCGGGTCAGGCATCTCGGATGAGACAGAATCCAAATTCACGGTTTGGGTGAGATCCTGAGTCAGCAGGCCGGTTCCATCATAGGTGTAAAATATCTTGTAAATATCGAACCAGGTGAGCCCGGCTGTCACTGAAAACTGCACGATATTGTTCTCAAGCAACTGGTCATTGTAATTGTACTGGCACTTTGAAACATTGAGCCATGTAGATTGATCTGCGGCCCATGCACTGAAAGTGATGTTTCGCAGTGATATGCCGAGGTAGGTCATTTCGGCTTTGAGCATATTATTCAGGGTGTAATCGCCGATGCGAACCGCTTGCAAGGTCGCAGAGGTCATCCGGCTCAACACATGCGTGAAAGTAGTGCGCATCAGTGGCGTCCAGACGCTTCCTTCCATACTATCCAATTGAACCTGCGTGATTTGATCCTGTCCGTCACGTTCGGATGTAATCCGGTAATCATCCTTCCAGGCGCCGTCTTCCCATTCCTGATGCAGGGCGTATTCGAATAGAGAAATGACTTCGAGGATGACATCCCACAGGGTCAGAAGTGGGGCGAATGTACCGATTGAATCACCGATGTCGCCATCCGGGCCGGTCTGCATCATCATAAAGACAAGCAAAATGAGAAGCCCTTCATAATCCTGCAAATCTTCAGCGATGGGCAGCAAGCTGGATGAGAGCAGGTACCGATCGGTTGTTATCCACACACCGTCTTCCCAGTTTTCATAGATGATCTCGAAGCGGTCCCCATCTGCGGTTTGAAATTGTTTGAAGGATTGCACCCGCGTGTGATTTTCGGGTTTGCCATCCAAAAGCTGGCGCTTGAATGCCGTTGGATTGGAGAGCACTTTCTCCATCAACGCTGGCATTTCGTTTTTAAAACGTGATTGAATCGATGTCGCGTTCAAACCGGATGCAGACAACATAATGACCACGATCAGCACCCATGGCATGAGTTTTTGTGGTTTCATTTTAGGCCTCCAAAAATTATCCAAATGAATTTTAATCGACCTGATATAGCAGTTAGATCAGTATTCAGAAACTGAATTCTTATTAAAGCCAGCGCAAAAAGTGATGCTGAAATATATGATAAATGTGAAAGTTATGCAAGTGGGAATCTGGCTATTAGAAATTGTAGTCCAACTTGGAGTTGGACTACAAATAATGTGTGTCGGTCTTTTCCTATTATTTCACTTTCCCAACCAAAGTCTCAGGTTTACCGTCTCCAAAAGACACATTTGGTGTTTGTGTAAAATGCAACTCGCCATCCACAAATTTCAAATCCAATCGTGGACGGTAAGGTGTTTCATATAAACATAATTTGACGACAAAATGATCAGGGGTTATCCAAGCGCCGCTTGCGGCCACGGGCTGCGGAGTTGGACCATTGAGAAGCGAGGTTCCTTTTTCCCATGCATCCATACCGCAATTGAAAGAATGTACACCATTTCCATTTTTAATCGTGATCACATATTTA
The DNA here is from genome assembly GCA_013202295.1 of Candidatus Zhuqueibacterota bacterium. GTDB lineage: Bacteria > Zhuqueibacterota > QNDG01 > QNDG01 > JABMRT01 > JABMRT01. Next base: position 15,391 of record JABMRT010000240.1, on the reverse strand, counting down.
TCCTTATTCACATCCAATTTTAATGATTTAAGACCTTGGCCGTTTGCGATAAAGCTATAAGTTTTCCCTGAAATTTCTTTCGCTATGGGTGACGATTTTTGTCCCTCAGGAAATTTGATAGACAAACTTGATAATTTATTGTTGAGTTTTTTGAGCATTTCCGGATTCTCAGGTAATACATCTTCTTGCATACCGGTCAGAATGTAATCCCATACCAGATTCATGACAGCCTGCATATCAGGCACACCAGACGTAATGGCCACTACGGCATCCTGCTCCGGCATCACAATACAATATTGACCGAATGCGCCGTCCCCACGATAAAGGTTATGTCTGCACATCCAAAACTGATACCCGTAGCCTTGCTCCCAATCACTTTCTGGATTGCTGCCGTTGGAGGTTTGTCTTGAACTTGCTGCCTCAACCCAACTTTCCGGTAGTAATCGCTGGCTGTTCCACATCCCTTTTTGCAGGTAAAGCTGGCCGAGTTTGGCAATATCCGCAGTTTTCACGGACAATCCCCAGCCGCCGAAATTGATTCCTTCGGCATTTGATTCCCAAACAGGTTTTTCAATTCCCAAGGGTTCAAATAAACGAGGCGTTAAAAAATCGAGCAGCGTTTCGCCAGTGACTTTCTGCAAAATGGCGGATAACATGTAGCTTGCGCCCGAATTATATACAAAATGGGTGCCCGGTTTGTGCTCCACTTCCAAAGATAAATAGGTTTGCACCCAGGTTTCATTCGGATCACGTCCGAATTTATCCGAGGTATTCTGCTGATGCCCGCTGTTCATGGATAGTAAATCACGGATGCGCATGGCTTTCAAATTATCACTGGGATTTTCAGGCGTGTCCTCCGGGAAAAAAGAAATAATGGTGTCATCCAAGCTTAATTTCCCTTCGGCCACTGCCATCCCAATGGCTGTGGATGTAAAACTTTTACTGAGCGAATAGAGCATATGTTGGCTTTGGGCGTTGTAGGGTTCCCACCAACCCTGTGCGACGATTTGACCATGGCGGAGTATCATCACACTGTGTAATGCGTCAATCTCTGCTTCTCCAATTTCAATAAATTTAAGAATCGCAGAAGAAGAAATTCCCTGAGATTCAGGTGTGGCATTCGAAAATTGAGAGATCGCTGTTGTAGTCAGCAGGAAAATCGATGTGACTAAACCAATAGTTATGATGCTCTTTTTCATGATTGACCTCAATTTTGATAATTATAGAAATTAAAGTCTCTGACGATCCACTTTTTTCAATTCTTTGGCAATTGGGCTGTACGAAACACCGATTCTCCTGTAACACAATCAGGGATTGATCCAATATAAAAAGAAGGTGGGGGAGAGTCAATGTAAAGGATGATTAATTCATTCCCATTTCACAATTCATTTGGACGGCTTTCTACAAAGTCTTATATTGTCGCGATTCGTTAGGGGTGTCCCGCCTTGGTGGGACTGAGAACACACCCTTACAACCTGATCAGGATCATGCCTGCGAAGGGAAACGAGACTTTCCTTCCTTCTTTTTGCTCCTGGTCTCTTCCGTCTGAATATCCGAAATGGCAACAGACTATTGGTGATGGGCAATCGGCCCGAATCCAATTTTCCATAAGGATGATTCAGATGTCCCATTTAATTCTTGGAGGAGACATGACTGAACTCAATGAAGTCACTATAACCAAAGCTATCATTGACCGGTACTATGAGAAATTGACGGCCAATCTCGATGTGGATGTCGCAATCGTGGGCGGTGGACCGGCCGGATTGGTAGCTGGATACTATCTTGCCAAAGCGGGCAAGAAGGTCGCGATGTTCGAGCGCAAGTTGTCCATTGGCGGGGGGATGTGGGGTGGGGGCATGCTGTTCAACGAGATTGTGGTCCAAAAGGCTGCATTGCATTTACTTGATGAATTCGGCATTCGCTATGCGGATGTGGATGGTTTGCATTTTACTGCGGATTCCATTGAATCCGTTACCTCGCTGACATCCAAAGCAGTTCAGGCAGGATTGACAATTTTCAACTGCGTGAGTGCCGAAGATGTGCTCATGCGTGAGGATCGGGTCATCGGTCTGGTGATCAACTGGTCGCCAGTTGAAATGGCAGGATTACATGTCGATCCGCTTTCCATGCGATCCAAATATGTGATAGATGCGACGGGGCATGCAACGGAAGTTGTTCATGTCGTCCAGAAGAAAGTCCCAGGTGAATTATCCACTCCTTCCGGAAAAATCGATGGTGAGAAATCGATGTGGTCCGACCGAGCGGAGACGCTCACGATCGAGAATACGAAAGAGGTTTTTCCCGGGCTTTATGTCGCGGGTATGGCCGCCAATGCGACGTTCGGCGGGCCGCGCATGGGTCCGATTTTCGGGGGGATGCTTCTCTCCGGCGAAAAGGTGGCAGGGATGTTGTTGGTGAAGTTGGGGTAGTTCATATAATAAAACTTCCGAAGGTTCAGATCCTTCTCCCGCAAAGGCGGAATCAGGACATGCCTATGGGAGGTAATTTCCATGATAATGATCGGAATCCTGCTTATCTGTCCATAACTCCTTTCGGAGATTTCTCACTTGCTTATTTAAAGAAAATCCCTTAATTTTAAACTCTTATAATCGGATTTCTGCGTCATTTGAGACTGCACCGTCATTCATGCCAGACGGGAGGAACCGATGCTCGGATCACGCGTGCTGGTGCTGAACCAGAATTATGAACCGATGAGTGTCTGCAGCGCACGCAAAGCCATAATTTTACTCTACCTTGAAAAGGCTGAGATGGTCGCACATAATCATGATGTGGTGCGATCAATCAATACATCTCTGCCCTTACCAAGCATCGTGCGGCTGATCTGTTTGATTAAACGTCCAAGACATCGGTTGCAGCTGACCCGAAAGAATGTGGTTAAAAGAGACCGGCACATTTGCCAGTATTGCGGCCGAACAGATAAAGCGATGACTGTTGATCATGTGATTCCAAAAGACAGGGGCGGCAAAGATACCTGGGAAAACCTTGTGTGCGCGTGTATTGTCTGTAACGGTAAAAAGGGAAACCGTTCCCCGAAAGAGGCAAATATGTCTCTGAAGGGAAAGCCTCGAAAACCGGGATATCTTTTTTTCATTCAACATCTGGTCGGCATACCAGATGATCGATGGAAACCGTATCTGTTTTTAAGTTGATTCAAACTGATAAAAGGAAGTTGAATACGAATGGCAAAGAAACGTATACTGAGTGGTATGCGACCCACAGGTCGCCTTCATCTGGGCAATTATGTGGGCGCACTTGAAAACTGGATTGAGCTGCAAAAAACCTATGACAGTTATCACATGGTAGCGGACTGGCACATGCTGACTACCAGTCTGGAAACAAAAAACATCCGTGAGGACAGTATTGAAGTAGTCATTGACTGGCTGGCTACCGGACTGGATCCGGAAAAGAGCCCCATGTTTGTGCAATCGCATATACGCGAACATGCGGAACTGCATTTGATTTTATCCATGCTTGTGACCGTGGCCCGGTTGCAGCGCAATCCCACTGTTAAAGAACAGGCAAGGGATCTCGGGCTTGAGGCCAACATGTCCTACGGCCATCTTGGATACCCCGTGCTTCAGGCCGCAGACATCCTTCTTTACAAAGCAGATGCCGTCCCTGTCGGCGAGGATCAGGCCCCGCATGTCGAGATTACGCGCGAACTGGCACGCCGGTTCAATTTTGTATTCCAGGAGGTCTTCCCGGAACCGGAAACCATTCTGACCCAATTTGCGCGCCTGCCCGGTCTGGATGGCAAGAAGATGAGCAAATCCCTGAACAATGCGATTTATCTTTCTGATTCTCCGGAGCAGGTCTCCAAATCCATGATGCAGGCCTATACCGATCCCACGCGTATGCGCAAGACCGATCCGGGTCACCCTGAAGGATGTGTGGTGTTTGCATATCACGAGAAATTCGCACCTGAAACCGCTGAACAGGTTTGCGCGGACTGCAAAGCCGGCGCCCTGGGATGCGTAGATCACAAACGCCAGATGGCACAGGTCGTCTCTGAGACGCTTGAACCGATCCGGGAGAAACGGATTTATTTTGAAACCCACCGAGATGAGGTTAAAGACATCATTCGCGCCGGAGATGAGAAAGCCAGAACCGTCGCAGTACAAACCATGGAAGATGTGAGGAAGGCCGTGTGTCTGGGTTAGTTTACACTGAGAAATCCTCTCAACAGGATTATCGAATCCAGCTCGCCAATTTTGAAGGGCCGCTGGATTTGCTGCTTTTTCTCATCCGCAAGGATGAACTCGATATTTATGATATCCCCATCGCAGAGATTACCAAGCAGTACCTCGCGTACGTAGAATTGATGAAAGAGCTGGATCTGGAAGTGGCCGGAGAATTCATCCTCATGGCGGCCACGCTGATCCAAATTAAAGTGCGTATGCTTCTGCCCAGGCCTGAATTCGAGGGCGAGGAGGACGAGGAAGATCCGCGAGCCCAGCTTGTCCGCCAATTACTGGAATACAAACGATTTAAAGAGGTGGCCGAGACTTTGACAGGTATTGAGGATCGCCAACGCCGGCTTTTCCCCCGCACGGATTTTTCCTGGCAAAAGAAGTACCACTCCACAAAGCGTGAGCTGATAATGAAGGATGTGGGCATGTTCGATCTGATGGCCGCCTTTAAAAAAGCGCTTGATGAGATGCCCAAACAAGGTGTGCATGAAGTGGCGTCTGTGGGTGTGACCATTGAAGAGCAGATTGAAATGATCCTCCAACGGATTCAGGAGGAGGAGAAGTTACGGTTTGATTTGCTGATGCAGCAGTATCAGGAAAGGATCATGGTCATTGTGACCTTTATGGCCATTCTTGAGCTGATTCGTACACATCAAATCGTGGTGAAACAAGCCTCGGTTTTCGGTGAAATCTGGATACTAAGGAGGTAGACCGGATTGGAAAACAGTCAGATGGACAAGATTCAGGGCATTGTTGAAGCACTCATTTTCGCATCGGATGAACCGCTGCCACTCAAGCAAATTCAGGATTTGATTGATGATGTCAAACCCTCCCAAATTAAAAATACCGTGGATACCCTGAACCATGATTATAAACAGACTGGCCGGGCGTTCCAGATTGTGGAATCTGCGGGCGGGTATCAGATGGTCACGCGGGACAGCTATTCCCAATATCTCCGGAAATTGTTCCAGAAGAAAATAAAATCACGTCTTTCGCAGGCCGCGCTCGAAACCCTTTCAGTGATCGCGTTCAAGCAGCCGGTTTCCCGTGTTGAGGTCGATGCGATTCGCGGTGTCAACTCCGATGGTGTGGTGCATACTCTGCTCGAACGTAAGCTGATCACGATTACTGGCCGTGCCGAGGGAGCAGGACGGCCGCTGTTATATGCAACAACCAAGGGATTTCTCAGATATTTCGGAATCAATGATGTTTCAGATCTGCCCAAACCTCGTGAGTTGGAAGAACTCTTGAAAGAGAGTGGTGACAAGGCGGTTGAGAATCCGCAGAAAGACTCCATTGATCCATCAGAAAATCCACAAGAAGAGAGCGTTAATCCGGAAAGTGGTGCAGAAGATTCCAAAGACCCACAAGAGATACAGTCCGAAACCGCTGAATCCTCAGACAACCCAGAAACAAAGGAACTAAAAGGCGGGGATGCAGCTTAATCGATATCTGGCCCTTTGCGGTGTTGCATCCCGTCGAAGTGCCAATGAGGTGATCAAGCAGGGACGGGTGACGCTGAATGGTGAATCCGTGACCCAGCTTGGCGTACAAGTGAATCCGGATCAGGACCGGGTCGAAGTGGACGGAAAATCCGTCCGACCCGCCGAACGGCAGGTCACTGTTCTTTTCAATAAACCTGAGTCGGTGATCACTACGGTCTCCGATGATTTCGGCCGAAAAACCGTATTGGATTTCATTTCGCTTCCCGAACGTCTCTTTCCAATTGGTCGTCTGGATTTTGACACAACCGGGGTACTTCTTCTCACCAATGATGGTGATCTGGCTTACCGTCTTACGCATCCCAAATATGAAATTGATAAGATTTACCGAGCCTGGGTTCGAGGAGTTATGGGGCCATCTGTGGTTGACCAGCTTCGATCTGGTGTAGAGATTGATGAGGGTGTGGTGGTGGGTGGTGATGCAAAGATTCTCAAAACTAAAAGGGACAAAAGTCTGATCGAAATTAAAATTCACGAAGGCAAGAAGCGGCAGATCAGGCGGATGATGAAAGGTGTAGGACATCCCGTAGTAGCACTTGAACGGATTTGTTTCGCGGGATTGATTGTCGGCCATTTGAAACCGGGTGAGTGGCGGGAGTTGACGGAACAAGAGGTTCAGAATCTATATCAGATTGCGGGATTAGAGAAAAAATGATGAATTTTTAATTGTGAATGATGAATTAAGTACAAGAGCGGAAAATGACCTCCAATAAAAAAAATATCATCGTAACGATTGACGGGCCGGCGGCGTCGGGCAAGAGTACGACTGCGCGGCTGGTGGCTGAGAAGAAGGGCTGGCTCTACCTTGATACGGGCGCGATGTACCGGGCCATGGCAGTGAAGGCGCTCCAGCAAGGGTTGTCCCTTGACGATCAGGATGGAATTGCCCGTATGGCGGATGAGACCACGATTAATATGAAAACATCTAATGAAGGTGCACGCGTGTATGTCGATGGCGTAGAGGTGACTCATAAAATACGTACACCCGAAGTGGACAAGGCCGTGGGTCCGGTATGCGAGGTGCCACGCGTTCGGGAAATTCTTGTTTCTCTGCAGCGGCGCATTGGTGAGAAGGGCAGTCTAGTGACCGAAGGACGTGATATGGGTACGGTGGTTTTTCCAGACGCGGATTTGAAATATTACATGATCGCATCCATCCATTCCCGTGCAGAAAGACGCCAGAAGGATCTGGAACGGCAGGGCATTGTCATGTCTCTCCAAAAACTATCAGAAGAAATCGAACGTCGCGATCTGCGGGATCAATCCCGTACGAACAGTCCGCTCAAACCAGCCGATGATGCCATTCAACTCGACACATCCCAAATGACTATTGATGAACAAGTTGAAACTGTTCTGAAACGCATTGCAAGGATAGAGCATGAAAAACCATTTTAATAAAGAATATACTTTTAATTTGAAATAATATATTGTATATTATCCTGCTTTGAATTGAGTAGAAATGAGGCTAAACGCGGTAAATCTTAATGATTTCCGTACCTTTAAACTCTATGAATGTGACGATTGAATCAAAAGCCAGACCCTGCCCGGGTGTGGAACGCGCCATTACTATGGCCGAGGATGCGCTCAGGCACGGCTCAAAAGTTTTCTCAATTGGTGAGATGATTCATAATCGACGTGAAATTGACCGCCTGAAAAAACTCGGACTTTATGAGATTACAGCTGAGAAGCTCACTGATCCCCAAATGAAGTCTGATTTTGAAGAGGCCAGCCTGTTGATTCGTGCTCATGGCGAGCCACAGCATGTGATTGATCTGGCGCGGTCCGCCGGATTGAAAATTATCAACGCTACCTGTCCGATCGTCACCCATTCTCAAACTGTAGTAGATCAACATGTCGAAGATGGATGGGGTATTTTTATTGTTGGCAAACCCGATCATCCTGAAGTGATCGGACTCATGGATCGTACCCGTGGAAATGGAATGGTTATCTCATCACTTACTGAAGCAAAGAATGCAGATTTGGAGGAGCGTACACTTCTGCTGGCCCAATCCACGGCCAATCCCGACTTGTTTCACGACATTTGCAAGTTACTCTCCAGCAGGATATCCGGCTTAAAAATTATGGATACAACCTGCCGGTTTATCCGCACACGTCAGAAAGATATCCAGGGTTTTGTTGAAAACAAGGATATCGTTCTCGTGATCGGGGGTAAGAAATCTTCAAACTGCCGCCTGCTTTATGAAAAAGCCAGAATCCTGAATGAGCAGACGTACCGTCTCCGAGGTCCTGATGATATCGATTGGACCTGGTTTAAAGATGGTGAAAGGGTCGGAGTCACCGGCGGTGCGTCGACACCCAAATGGCAGCTTGAAGAAATTCGAAGCAGTCTTGAGAATCACAAAATTAAAAAAAACCCGAAAGGGTTAAAAAATAGTAAAGGAGGAAAATTTTTATGGTGGATGAGGAAAAATCCAAAGTGAACGACATGACGGGACAGGATGAACCCGTAGAAAAACAGGAAGGGGGTGACATTTCGCCACCGACCGAAGAAACGGTCTCCGAGCCCGTTGTTCAGGACGTTCGTTCAATGGATCCCATCTCTGATGAAACGGAATATACTGAAGAAGAATATCAGCATTTCGTGGATCTATACAGTCGCACGTTAAAGAATATTGACGAGCATCAGATCGTATCTGGACGCGTATTGGCCATCACTAGCAATGATGTGGTCATTGATATTGGTTTCAAATCTGAGGGCACAGTACCGCTCGAAGAATTTGGCGACCCACCCAATGTAAATGCGGGTGATAATATTGAAGTTTTCCTTGAATCGCTTGAAGATTCTGATGGTCAGCTAGTTCTTTCAAAGAGAAAAGCGGATTTCATGCGTCTCTGGGATCGTGTTGTGGACATCCACAATGATGGTGGTACAATTGATGGAACCTGTACGCGTCGCATTAAAGGCGGTATGGTTGTTGATCTCATGGGCGTGGATGCATTTCTCCCGGGCTCACAGATTGACGTGAAACCGATCCGCGATTTTGACGCTTTGATCGGTCAAAATTTTACCTTCAAGATCGTCAAGGTAAATAAGCTTCGTAAAAACATCGTGGTTTCACGACGTGCCCTGCTTGAAGAAAGCATGGCAGAAATGCGCGGACAGATTCTTGAAGACCTTGAGAAGAATCAGATTCGGGAAGGTACGGTTAAAAACATTACCGATTTCGGTGTGTTCGTGGATCTCGGTGGTGTGGATGGACTGCTCCATATCAATGATCTTTCCTGGGGCCGTGTGAACCATCCCTCTGAAGTGGTCAAGCTGGATGCGCAAATCAAGGTGATGGTGCTCGACTTTAACGATGCCAAAGATCGGATCTCACTCGGCATGAAACAGTTGACACCGCATCCCTGGGAAAAGATAGACGAGAAATATCCAGAAGGCAGCTTAGTCAAGGGCAAGGTTGTCTCCATTGCAGATTATGGTGCATTCGTGGAACTTGAACGTGGTGTTGAGGGTCTCGTCCATGTATCTGAGCTTTCCTGGACACGAAATATCGTGCATCCATCAAAGGTTTTGAATGTGGGCGATCAGATTGATGTGAAAATTCTCAATGTGGACCGCGAGCGGAAACGCATCTCGCTCGGTGTCAAGCAGCTCACACCTGATCCCTGGGAAGAGATTGAAGAACGTTTCCCTGTGGATTCGAAATTCACGGGCCGTGTGCGTAACATGACCAATTTCGGCGCTTTCATTGAAATGGATCAGGGCATTGATGGCTTGATTCACATCTCGGATCTTTCCTGGACACGTAAAGTCAAACACCCGAGTGAAATACTGAAAAAAGCCGAAGAGATCGAAGTTATCGTTCTGGATGTCAACAAAAAGGAGCGACGTCTTTCTCTTGGATACAAGCAGATGCAAACAGATCCATGGCCGGCGTTTGAAGAGGCCTATAAAGTTGGTACAAAATCCAATGCCAAGATTACCCGTTTCATTGAAAAGGGATTGATCGTGGAACTGCCTCTGGGGCTTGAAGGGTTTGTGCCCCTTTCGCAACTGGATGAAAGTACCATGGCCCAGGTCGAACAGAACATGAAAGAAGGCGACGAGGTTGAATTTGCCATCATTGAATTTGACAAAGACAACAAGCGCATCGTACTTTCTCGCAAGCAGGCATCCGAAGGGACCCCTCAAAAAGGCAAGTCCAAAGAAAAAACGGATATGAAAGCCTATATGGCAGAGAATGATTCTGCACCGACTTTGGGTGAGATGGCGGATCTCTCTGCTTTGGCAGAAGAGAAGCCTGCTGAGAAAAAAGCCACGAAGAAGAAAGCAGTGGATAAGGAAGAGTCTGACGAGAAATCAGAAGATGAGGCGCCGAAAGAGAAAAAGCCGGCGGCTAAAAAATCCACTTCCAAGAAGAAAGCAGAAAAAGAAGAACCGGAAGCTGAAGCCGATGCTGAAGTTAAAGCTGAAGAGCCTGAAGCTGCACCTGAGGCTGAAGAGGAAAAGGTGGAAAAACCCAAGAAAGCCAAAAAGGCTAAAAAGGATGAAGCCGAGGAAAAATCGGACGACGCCTGATCCAGTTCTATATTGATATATTGAAGGAGTTGGGCCGGTTTGGTTCAGCTCCTTTTTTATTTAAAGAACAAAGGGAGACTGGAATCGGGAGTCAGGAGACAGAACAAGATGGGGAACGGGTAACGAACAACCAATAATGAATAACAATTTGCGAATGATCAATCACTTAAGGTAAAACCTCCATCTTTCTTCGCTTTGAGGAATACGGAGCGACAAATCCGCCTCCATTCGAAAATAGTTTCGCCGGATATGTGAACGATGAACGATCCACAACATACGATATACGAGTCTTATGCCAACTGTAACATTTAAAACTTTGGGCTGTAAGCTGAATCAGGCCGAGACTGCGATTCTGACGCGTGTATTTCTCCAAAATGGGTATGAGGTTGTCCAGGCTGATGAAATCGCGGATGTCGCTGTGATTAATACTTGTACGGTGACGGGCCGGAGTGACGCGAAATGTCGGCAGGCGATTCGATCCATACTTCGTCAAAATCCGCAAACTACGGTGATTGTTACCGGCTGTTATTCACAGGTCGCAGCTTCCGAGATTGAAGCGATTCCCGGAGTGGATTACGTGTTGGGAGTGCCTGACAAGTTGTCCCTCTTCGATCACTTTCCTGGGCCGGGCAAGCGCGAATTTCCCTTTGTCCAGGTTTCTGAGCAGGATGCAACTGGACAAAGCCTTCCCAATCAGTCCGGAGATTACAGGGATCAAACCCGCGCCTTTCTGCCAATTCAGACCGGTTGCGACCGAAGCTGTTCTTATTGTATTGTCCCAATTGCCCGTGGGCCGAGCCGAAGTCTTGATGATGCGGATGTGCTTCGTCATGCTGACCAGCTGATCCAAAATGGATATAAAGAAATTGTGCTGACCGGTGTGCATGTCGGCGATTTCGGCAAAGATCGCTCCGATAAATCCGAACTGTCAGGCTTGCTCCGTCAACTTGTCCAGCTTGATCCATCCGTACGGTTCCGATTAAGCTCGCTTGATCCCGACGATTTGAACGAAACGCTAATCGAAACGATAGCAAATCATCCCCAAATCTGCCGTCATTTTCATGTGGCCATGCAGAGCGGCAGTGATTCGATATTAAAATCAATGAACCGCAGGCATACGACGCGTGAACTTCGTGAGAAAGTTGAAAGTGTACTCCAGTCTCTTGGCTCTGTGGGTCTGGGCACGGATATTATTGTCGGATTTCCGGGCGAGACAGACGCGTTGTTCCTCGAAACCGTTGCGTTTGTGGAATTCATGCCGTTCAGCTATTTTCATGTGTTCCCCTATTCCATGAGAAAGGGCACGGCCGCCGCTGAGATGGTCGATCAAATCCCGTCGCGGATTCGTATCGAGCGGGCAAAACAACTTCGCACTGTCGGGGCGAAAATGAAGCGGGATTTCATGACATCCTTCATCGATAAAGAAGTCTCCGTTCTATTTGAAAACAAGAAAATTAAAAACCGGATCAGCGGTCTCTCATCCGAGTATCTTCGGGTGGAAGTGCCTTATAATCCCGAATTGGTGAATCGGATTGTGAAAGTGAAGATCCTCCGATCCGGATCGAACGCACTGATTGGTGAACCATTAGTATATAAATAATTGTCATCTCGAATCCTGATTTATCAGGGTGAGAGATCTCTCGTCTCTCACACAGGCGGTATCTTCGAGATGACAGAATTATAGTATAGATTAACTGTCAAATTGAAACAAATCCCTTGATTCTTTTCCTGAATTTCAATATACTTTTATAATTCTGCATCCAATTGATTTTACATTAATTTATTTCCAAACCAAAGAGAGTCCATGTTCTCAAAGGTCTTAAGCGCTGCGGTGCTCGGAATCGAGGGCTATATCGTTGAAGTGGAAAGCCATTTTGAGGGCGGACTTCCCAAATTTTTCACGGTTGGACTTCCCGAAGGAGCCGTAAAGGAATCCAAGGAGCGAGTAAGCGCGGCTGTGAAGAATTCGGGATTCAGGTTTCCACGAAAACGCATCACAGTCAATCTGGCGCCCGCGGATATTCGCAAAGAGGGATCGGCATTCGATCTGCCAATGGCCATCGGTATTCTGGCAGCCAGCGAGCAGGTGGAACAAGCGAAACTTGAAAATGTGGTGATTCTCGGTGAACTTGCCCTGGACGGCCGTGTTCGCGCGATTAAGGGTTGTTTGCCGATCTCGGTGGCTGTGCGCTCCAGTAAGATCGAACGAATCATCGTACCTCAGGAAAATGCCAAAGAAGCAGCCATGGCCGAAGGACTCAAGGTTTTTCCAGTAGATACTCTTGAGGATGCAGTCGAGCTGATTGAGTCCGATTTTGACCGGGAACCTTTTGTTGTGAATATGAAAGAGGTCTTTTCTCGAAGCGCACATTACCATTTCGATTTTCATGATGTAAAGGGTCAGGAGCAGACCAAGCGTGCACTTGAAGTAGCGGCTTCCGGCGGGCACAATGTGCTGATGATCGGTCCTCCCGGATCGGGCAAGACCATGCTGGCCAAACGTATCCCGTCCATCCTCCCGAATCTCACATTGGATGAAGCACTTGAGACGACCAAGATTCATTCCGTATCCGGACTGCTGCCGCCTGATACCGCGCTGGTTGCCACGCGGCCTTTCCGTTCACCGCATCACACAATTTCGGATGCGGGTCTGATCGGAGGCGGGCAAATTCCCAGACCGGGTGAGGTGAGTCTTGCGCATCATGGTGTACTCTTCCTTGATGAGCTCCCCGAATTTAAAAAGAATGTGCTTGAAGTCATGCGCCAACCCATGGAAGATGGCGGTGTCACGATTTCCCGGGCCGCGATTTCTTTGTCCTATCCCGCGCGGTTCATGCTGGTTTCGGCCATGAATCCCTGTCCGTGTGGGTATTTCGGAGATCCGACCCATGAATGCAGCTGCACGATTCCGCAGATTCAGCGCTATCGATCGCGTATTTCCGGGCCGCTCCTAGACCGAATTGATATCCATATTGAAGTACCGGCAGTGAAGTACAAGCAGCTTTCAGGGGAAGCCCTTGGGGAAAATTCCGCAGATATCCGGCAGCGAGTGGTCACAGCGCGGGAGAAACAGCTTAAACGGTTCGAGAAACATTCCGGCATGTTCAGCAATACGCACATGGGCTCGCGGGAAATTCGCACGTTTTGTAAAATCGATTCAGAGGGCGACTCCCTTTTGCACACTGCGATTACGCGGCTGGGGCTTTCTGCGCGGGCGTATGATCGTATCCTCAAAGTCTCACGCACGATTGCTGATCTGGAAGATTCCGAAAATATTCTTCCTGTCCACTTAAGTGAGGCGATTCAGTACCGCAGTTTAGATCGTGATTTTTCGGGGATGGTTTAGAGTAAAACATTGTCACATCAATTATATCAATATCTCCGGTACAATCTTTGCTTTTCTGGTAACTACCTGAACCATAGAATATGAGAATGATTGCATTTTATTCTCCATCTGCTTGATGGTATTGTTGGTTAATTGATTGTTGTCAGGCAGGAATCTATGATTGAAACACCTATTTAATACAAGCTTTTTACTAAGATTTTACATCATTAGCACTGCAACGTAACTAAAGTCGAGTCGTCTTTCATGATTTAGAATCGACATTGAGTGATAGAAAATCGACCAATTTGGTAGCGAAGATGATTTTGTTGCGGTAAGCTTCTATTTAATTATATTTTATAACCAAAAATGGGGCAGATCATGAAAATCCAACAATACGTTGTTATTTTAATATGCTCATTTTATAGCTCAATAATATTTTCATATACCACATTCAGCGATGAAATCATTATCTCTCAAACCGGATTGGATCAGCCTAACTATATACAAGCAGCTGATATTGATCTAGATAGTGATATGGATATCATTATAACAACTGCTGGTATTATTGGGTGGTATGAAAACATTGATGGATTGGGTACTTTTGGCTGTTTAGACACTATTGCCACAGACTTTTCTGGTCATAGCTGGTATACTAACATTGCCATTGTAGATATGGATAATGATGGTGATATAGATATACTTTCAAGTGAGTGGAGTGACAGTTCTTTTGTTTGGCATGAAAATAAAGATTCGATTGGAAAATCCTGGCGAGCTCATACTACAAAAACTCCGTATCTTTTTCATGCACTCCATTCAATCGACATTAATGCAAATGGAAATAATGATGTGATTCTATGTACGATAAATCAAGCGATCCTATATAAAAATATCAATGGAGAGGGTATGTTTGATAATGGTAGAATACTAATTAACAATTTACGGAGTGCTTGTATCTGCTCAACAGACATAGATTATGATAATGATCTTGATATTCTTTACGTTGATTCATCGTTTTCATTTCAATGTCTCATTAATCATAAAAATATTGATACTTTTAAAACAATAAAAATTGGTGATATCCCGTGGGACATTAATAGTACTAGAGGAGGTGCATACGCTAGATTGAAATCAATAGATGTGGATCAAGATGGGGACAAGGATATTATCTATTGGTATAATAGTGAATTTTCTGGTAATGCTAGTATTAACTGGTATGAAAATATAAATATAATTGGGCAGATAGGGGAAGTATATAGAATCTTATCCGCTCCTGATGACTTTTATTGTTCAGATTTAGACAATGATAGTGATCAAGATATTGTTATTTACACTAATAGGAATAAGGTTGCTTGGTATGAGAATATTGATACTACTGGAAGATATATAAATTTACAAATGATCTCCAATAATGAAGAATTTTATCATGATTATTATTTATATCCTCTTTCAATATTTGCAATTGATATTGATGGGGACGGGGATAATGATGTACTCACTGTAAATTACCAAGAAAATAAAGTTTCCTGGTATAAAAATCTGCTAGAAACAACAGGTTGTAATGATGAAACCTTGAGATCGCCCAAGAAGTATCAACTCCATCAGAATTATCCCAATCCTTTCAATCCTGTTACGACGATTCGATATGAGCTGCCCAAGAGTGATCGGGTAGTCATCAAGGTGTTTGATTTATTAGGAAGAGAGTCGGCTGTCCTGATAAATAAACATCAAGAAGCCGGCTATCACACTATTCAGTGGGATGCATCTGATTACCCCTCCGGTATGTATATTGTGAACATGCGGGCTGGATCAT
>JABMRT010000002.1 GCA_013202295.1 Candidatus Zhuqueibacterota bacterium | reverse complement strand
GTGTCCGACGAAGTTCCAGAGGTAGATACAAAGGACGAAGAAGAAGTGTCCGACAAAGTTCCAGAGGTAGATACAAAGGACGAAGAAGAAGTGTCCGACAAAGTTCCGGAAGTAGATACAAAGGACGACGAAGAAATCAATCCGGAAAAGGGAAAATATGATTTTGGCTATCAGGATCTCGATATTTAAATAGATTCATTAAGGAGGCGAAATTGATTCGACCAAAGAAAAAACGCATTTGTCGTTTTTGTGAAAATAAAGTTGTTTTTGTTGACTTTAAAGATTATAAAAGACTTGGCAAATTTACCACAGAAGTGGGCAAGATCATTCCGAGACGAACCTCTGGAACCTGTGCGTGTCATCAGCGTCAACTGACCCTGGCTGTTAAACGTGCGCGTCATCTTGCATTGTTGCCATACGTTTCTGATCTGATCCAGTAATTCTAAGAGGAATAACGGGGAAATAATGAAAATCATATTACGTAATGATTATGAATCCCTTGGCAAGGCGGGAGAAATGTTTACTGTCAAGGATGGCTTCGCACGTAACTTTCTGATTCCAAAAGGCATTGCTGTTTTGGCCACAAAGGCCAACATGAAGCGCCTTGAGGATGAGCGGAGCATGAACACCCGTCAGCAGGAGAAAGATTTTCGGGAAGCCGGTGCTGTTGCAAAGGAGCTTGAGAAAATATCCATTACAGCCACTGTGGCAGTGGGTGAAGAAGATCGGGTTTTTGGATCTGTAACAACACAAGATATTGCAGACCTAATTAAAGAGAAGGGCTTTGAGGTCGATAAAAGAAAAATCAACCTCGATGAGCCCATTAAAGCGCTCGGCGTCTATACAGTGCCTATTAAGCTGCATTCGGATGTTGAAGCCAAGGTCCGTGTCTGGGTTGTAAAAGAATAACTGTCGGATGCAGTGTAAATCAGGGAGGTTTTGAATGGAACAAGTGTTCCCGGAATGCCAGAAATGCAATACAGGTCTTTTGATGCCGCTTTCCGATTATGGACGGGAAGGGGCAGCCATTCGATATAAAGCATGGGTATGTTCAAATCCGGATTGTGGTTTTAACATTCGTATTGATAATGGTGAAATCAGTTTTGGGAAATCCGTAGAGCAATCCCAAAAATAAAATTCTTTCTATGTGAGATAGAGTCATTTACTGGTCTCTATCTCCAAATTTCCTTCAAGGAATATGAAAATTCCCTTTCACATACCGGTTCACTGGCTGAACTATCATAAAGTGAAATTGCTGTCGCTGTGCAGTGCCCTCTTTCTGTGGTTTTATGTGGTCACGGATAATATTTATGAATATCCCATTCAAGTGCCCATTCAAGCTTCCATATTTCCTGAAGATAAAGTTTTATTGAAACCTCTTCCTGATGAAGCTAAGGTACTTTTCAGTGGTACAGGCAAATCATTTCTCAGTCAGAGTTTCAGAGTTAAAAGACTTGATTTAGATTTATCGGATGCCGAGGATGTCTCGACGATTCAACTTGAGGCTGATATGATTCGCGGGATTCCGAGAGGCGATTCATTTCGTCCCATCCGTGTGCTGAAGCCTGATTCAATCATGATTTATCTGGATACGCGAAAAACAAAACGGATTCCCGTGGAACCGCAATTTTCTATTGACCTGACTGATGGATACACACAGGTTGGAGGGATCATGCTTGAACCTGATTCCATCACCCTGTCGGGACCTGCGCAAATTGTTGATCAAATTGAGATTATTAAAACCAGTGAAAAACAATTTATATCCAGATCCAAACCGGTTCGGGGCAAGGTTAAACTGATCCCGCCTGAATCAGATATGGTTCAAGTTTCAGAGCTTACATCGGAATACACAATTGACGTGCAGCGTATTCATGAAATCACTATAGATATGATCCCAATTCAGGTTATCAATGCACCATCGAGTGTCAAGATTACAGTGGTACCCTCCACGCTCTCGTTGAAACTGCGAGGCGGTGTGGACCTCCTGATGCAGATATCTTCCGACGATATCCAGGCAACCATCGATTATAGAACCCGTAACCGGTACCGACCCAGGCGAATTCCTGCATCCATTGAAGTGCCGCCCGGTATCAGTTTCTCCAATGCCAAACCCGAAGATTTTGAGCTGATAATCGAACGATGATTATTCTCGGAATTGAAACCTCCTGCGATGATACTTCAGCCGCGATCTTTGACGGATCGCGTCTTTTATCCAATGTAATTTCCACCCAATTAATCCACCGTAATTTCGGGGGCGTGGTGCCCGAACTGGCGTCGCGATCCCACATCCAGCTTCTGATGCCGGTTATTAAACAGGCTCTTGATCTGGCCAAGATATCCAAAACTGATCTTCAAGGGATTGCCGTGACTTATGGTCCGGGTCTTGCCGGATCGCTTCTGGCCGGATTGAGCGCTGCGAAAGGTATGGCTCTGGGACTTGGAATTCCTCTCATTGGTGTGAATCATCTCGAAGGGCACATCTGGGGGAACATGCTGGAGCATCCTGATC
>JABMRT010000239.1 GCA_013202295.1 Candidatus Zhuqueibacterota bacterium | reverse complement strand
TTTTATAATAGACCGTTGGTCTAAATTTTTAGAGTAACAAATAATATGGAACGCCGTATATTTTACAGCGTTATCAATATGCGAAGTTACATTTAAAAGAATGGCATGTGGTTTGCGTAGATTTAGTATGGTAAAAGTAACATTTTATTACTTGACATTATGGAATATAATATGCACTATTAATGAGGGTGAGATGGGAGATACGCTCTTACTTTATCATAAAATTAAATAGAAAATATTTCCGAAATTAGGTAATATTTACAGATTCGTACAATATTACAAGAGACTACATAATGAAATCATCAATTGAAATGTCGTTGAAATTTCGTCTGCCATTGACAATTAAAAAAGAAGATGGTGTGTTTATTTCATGCTGCCCTATCCTTGATGTATATTCACAAGGATATACAGAAAAAGAAGCCAGAGACAATCTTAAAGAAGCCTTAGTGATGTTTTTAGAATCCTGCATTGAACGTGGTACTCTGGACACAATTTTAAAAGAGTGCGGATTTAAACTTTCACATGAAGAGACATTATCAACAAAACCATCACTACCAAGAAATAGCTACATTGACATTCCTATTCCTCTGATTGCTTCAAGTTCTTCTCGACGAGTATGCCACGCATAACCCCGATACATTGGAAAGTACTGGTTTGTATTTTTGAAAAAGCTGGATTCACTTTCGACAGAGAAAAAAGTAGTCATATACAATATACTAAAGAAGGCGCCTCGCGTCCTCTAACAATTCCAAAATATGATGATGTTGGAAAAGACATAATTCATAGCCTGTTGAGGAGCGCAAACATGGCACGCTCTGAGTATTTTGAATATTTAAAAAACTGTAAATAAGAAATCTACATATTAATCTTCAAAGAATGCAGGTCAGTTCAGAGATGGACCGGCCTGTTTTTATGTGACCTTATTTGTCCCCTTGTTTTATAAATAGATTAATAAATACAATGGTTTATGTGATGTGTTTTGAGGCCTTTTAAGCCGTGGGTCGTGGGTTAGATCCCCACCACCCTCACAAAAAAGCCTCTGATTAATTATCAGAGGCTTTTTAATATTATCTTTAATTCTATTCCCAAAATGTCTATCCATGGTCCGTTCTACACAGTGAAGTTATTTCCATTCACAGGCTCGATGGGAATTGTGAAATAAAACGTACTGCCCTTGCCGAGTTCTGATTCAATCCACATGCATCCGCCGTGCCGTTCCACAATCTTCTTACTGACCGGCAAACCAATCCCTATACCAGTGTATTCATCCCGAGTGTGCAAACGTTTAAAAATACCGAAGATCTTCTCCTTAAATTCCTGCTCGATTCCAATTCCGTTGTCTTTAACCGAAAATATCCACTCTTTATAATTGACTGCCACAGAGATATGGATTTTGGGTGATTGATCCGGTTTGATGTATTTTAATCCATTCAGGATCAGGTTCACAAACACAGTCTCAATTTGTGCAGGATCAGCTTGAATCGTTGGCAATGGATCTCTTGTGATTTCTGCTCCGATCTCTTCAATAACAGGATCAAGACGCGATAATGCTTTTTGGATGATTCTGGAAGATTCAGTTTGAATAATGGGTTTGGCTTTGGTTGTAACTTGTGTGAATTGCAGCAATCCTTCGATTAATTTTTGCATATGCAAAGCACTGCTTCTCATGAACTCAAGAAACTCTTTGGAATTGTCATCCAATTTATTTCCCAAGGTTCTTTCCAGTAGTGTGGAATAGGAGGAAATGATCCGAATCGGTTCTTGAAGATCATGGAAGGCTACATAGGTGAATTGAGCGAGTTCATCATTGGACCGAATAAGTTCAGTGGTACGCTCTTCAACTTCACGTGCCAATTTTCTTCTATTATTTTCTATCGTACGAATCCGTAATTTAAAAATGATGAGTGTCGCACCTATGATGCAGATAATGAGAACGATGCGAAACAACCAGGTTTGCCAGAAGGGAGATGTAATAATTATGTAGATGGATGAGCCTTCCTCGTTCCAAATACCGTCATTGTTGGATCCTTTGACTTTGAAAACATATTTGCCGGGATCGAGATTTGTATATGTCACCTCTCGTCGCGTTCCGACATAATGCCAATCTGTATCAAAGCCCTCCAGTTGATATGCATATTGATTCATTTCTGAACTGATAAAATTAATAGCCACATAATTAAGCATGATTGCTGTATGCTTGTGACTCAGCGTAATTTCATTGACACTATTAATATGATTGAGTATAGGCGTTTCGGATTCCTGACCGGTCACTGATTTATAAAAGACTTGGAAGCCTGTAAAATGAATCGATGGCACAAACGGATTTTCAGAGATATTTTGAGGCTGAAAATGAGTTAATCCATACATGCCGCCAAAATGCATTTCTCCTGAAGTACTTCTAAAATGAGCGCCATGCATAAATTGGTCGCCCTGCAATCCATCCACTCTATCGTAGTTTCTTGTCTCAAAGGTATATGTGTTGAATCGACAGATTCCCTTATTCGTGCTCAGCCAGAGATTGCCGTTGTCATCCTCCAGCATACCATTGATTGTATTACTGGGTAATCCGTTTTCCTTGTAAAAAGACCGAAAGTTATTTATAGTGGCATTATAGCGCGATAAGCCATTTGATGTTCCAATCCAGATATTTCCCCTTTGATCTTCCAGAAGGCAGTAAATCCAGTTGTCACTGAGACTTGTACTATCGTCGTCATCCTGATAAAAATTGGTGAATTGTTGGGTCTCCAGATTGTAGTGACTCAGCCCACCATAGGTTCCGATCCATAAATTTTGTTGGATATCTTCCATTAATGTTAATACCCAATCACTGCAAAGTGAATTGCCAGGATCATTGGCATTTACCCTAAGTTGATTGAACTCGAGGGAGAGTCTGTCAAAAAGATTCAGCCCCCCCCCATTTGTGGCTATCCAGAGATTCAGTTTACTGTCTTCGATGATGCATCTGACATCATTGTTGCTAATACTTTTAGGATTTGAATTATTGTGTTTATATGTGATAAAGGTTTCGTTTGCTTCAGAGAAAAGAGATAATCCGCCATCATATCCACCCATCCAGACATTCTGCTCGCTGTCTTCAAAAATTGTTAGAACCGAGTTGCTCCCAATGGATTGTTTGTTTTGTGCATCATGCAGAAAATGAGTAAATTGATTGTTGTTTTTATCGTACAAATTTAATCCACCACCGTCTGTGCCAATATATAGAAGTCCATGTGGACATTCATAAATCGAAGATATGACATTATAATTCAAACTGTTTGGATTGCCAGGTTCGAGGCGCATTGTATTAAACGGTTTCAACCTGTTCAACTCGGCGAAGTTGACTCCGTTTTGCATGGTGCCCACCCATAGGATGTCTTGTTGATCTAAAAACATTGAACGGACATAGTTATTGTTGATACTTTCTGGATTATAGATCGAATGCATATAGTGGAGAAATCCGTCCTGTTCCCTCAAATAGAGTGAAAGCCCCCCTCCATCCGAGCCGAACCACAAATTCTGATGTTTGTCTTCAAATATACAATAGGGGCCGATGTTGCCGTAACTTGTCTGATCTGCCGGATTATATTGATATTTCCGAAAGCGACCAGAAAGTCGATCCAATTGAAATAATCCGTTTTGAGCACCTATCCAGAGCTTGCCCCAAGAATCCTCAAATATTGAAAATATATAGGAAGATGGCGCATGATTCTCATCCAAAGAATTCGTATGATAACGGATGACTTTATTTTTATCCTTATTTACAGAAATCAAACCGTCCGTGGAGGAACCGATCCATAAAACTGAATCGGAATCCTCGAATAGGGCCCGGACATTTGTAGCATTCCAGTTGGTATTCAGTAAATCGAGCGTGTAGGATTCCAAACTGGTTTTTAACTGATTTAATTTATATACTCCGTTGCTTGTTCCGAAAAGAAGATCCCCGGCGCGATTTTCGTGAATCACTCGACTATAAATGGTTTGGGGCAGATTATCGGAGGAATAATAGGGATACCGTATGAAAGAATCCATTTCCCGATTATAACGCGCAACTCCCTGATAGGTGGCAACCCAGAGATTATGATCACGGTCTATGAATAATTGCATGATGACGTCTCCGGGCAGACTGGTCGAATCATTGAGAATCTGTCGATATTGCACAAGGTCGTAGCCGTCAAACCGGTTCAAGCCGTCCTCAGTGCCAATCCAAATAAAACTGTCTTGATCCTGCACAATGCTGTAAATACGATTGTTGGATAATCCTTCCTGAATTGTCAGATGCTTGAATCTAAGATCGGGCGCATTTATAGCTGCACTTAATGGCAATATAATTGCCAGTCCAAATCCAATGATATGATACCCTATTTGCCGTATCTTATGTATGTTTACCTTACGCATAAAAAAAATCCGATCTGAAAGTGTCCTTTATATCGATGGTAATTTTACAACTGTAAACCAGAAATTTTGGATGGACTGCACTACGGTTATAAACTGATCAAGGTCGACTGGCTTGGTAATATAGCAGTTCGCATGGAGTCCGTATGTATTTATAATATCTTCTTCAGACGAGGATGTGGTCAAAATTACTACAGGTATATTCTTAAGATCTTCATCGTCTTTGACTTCTGCAAGTACTTCTCGTCCATCTTTCTTCGGCAAGTTCAAGTCCAACAAGATTAAATCTGGACGGGGCACATCAGCAAAATCATTCTCACGCTTCAGGAAAGCCATGGCATCTATACCATTTTTTACTACATGGAGGTTGTTTGTAATTTTATTTGATTTAAAAGCTTCTTGAGTTAAGCGTACATCACCCGGATTGTCCTCAACAAGCAGGATATCAATAGATTTGCCTTTTTCAATAAAATTCATGGAGTTTCTCCTTTTATAGGGATAGTGAAATAAAATGTGCTGCCTTTGCCTTCTTCAGATTCTAACCAGATCTTGCCGCAGTGTCGTTCTATAATCTTTTTACATAAAGCCAGGCCAACTCCAGTGCCCTGATATTTGGAGTTGATATGCAGGCGTTGAAAAATCATAAAAATTTTATCAAAATATTGTGGATCAATTCCAATACCATTATCACTTATCAAAAATAAATAATCATTTTCTCTTGTTTCCGCTTGGATATGAATTTTGGGTAAAGGTTCGTCACAGAATTTGATAGCATTATCAATGAGGTGTATAAATACTTTAACCAGTTGTTTTTTATCAGCCATTACAGTTGGTAAAGATTCATAAATCAACTCTGGAGCATTTTCATCATAAGCATTTTGGAAATTGGCGTTTAAATTATTTAGTATTTCTGAACAATTTGTTGGTGTGAAAGGCCTTCCATGGATATTAATTTGAGAAAACGTAAGAATATCATCAATTAGGTTCTGTATTCTATAAGCACCTTTTGAGATATAGTCAATATATTCATCCGCATCCAAATCGAGTTTTTTATAATAACCTACTCAGTCCATTCTCCCAAAAATACACAAGAAGAACAACTTTTTCCACAAAAGGAGCATTGACAAGTGGCTATTTTTCTGCTGTAATACAGACACTCCGGTGAAGCTTTAAGCTTTACTCTGGATGGCACAAAGCAACTCCCCCTAATTATTGGCGGGTGTTGTTTTTGTTTTATGACGGGCTTGCACGGGTCCATGGAAGTAATGGCAGCTTCACCACGGTTACCGCCTGGAGGTAGGGGTTCTCCGGCGAAGCCTGACCCGGCTCTGCCGGGGATTCCCCTTGGATCCACCACCGAAACTCGTTTCGGACTGGAAACCTTCAGAAGCCCGTCACCAAACCACCCTTGCGATTTTGTAAGGGTGGTTTATTACTACGCCAAGTGCTCCCCATTTCAAAACAAACAATCAATTGACTGTTTGTTCGAGCTTGCTAAAAATTCCCGATTCCAGACCTGACCCCAAATCTGCAGTTTTCTTGACGCCGAACTTATACAAATTCAGCTATTGTATCTTGAATGTTTAACAACGATTGTGTAACTGTTCCGATTTCTGTTCTATCCTCTGTTTTACCATTTCTTATCTCTTCATCTGTAACGAATCTAACAAGAGCGTTTTGTCCTTGTGAAAGCTCAACTAATTTTTTGAGAGTATCAGGTTTAAGCTCTGCATCAAAAACTTCCAATAGACGAAGTGTTACTTGTCCTTCCTGGCCTATACGTGTTGTTTGAGCTAACTCAGTTGCGTAACCAGCTCTACTGCACTGAAGTCCTTCTAGTTCTTCTGAATTTAATAGCCCTGATTCATCAACCAACTCTTCATAAACCTCACGACTAGGTTCTGATTCTCTATGTTCCCCACCAAGAAACCAACTTCTATACTCATTAGCTTTTTCACCATTCATTTTAAATCTAAGATCATTACCTTTTTCAAATGCGCTTTCATCAATACCAAGTAACCTTTTCAGATCCTCTATGCCGGTAGAATTTGCTTCTATTGCACCACCAATGGGAGTTAATACAATTACACCTTTCTTAGCTCTATTTTTGTTTACTAACAAAGCTTGTCTTCCTTCGGGATCTTTTATTCTGACAAAAGAAGCAGAGCTAACCCTTACTTCTGGAATATTAAGTACCTCAAGTGATTTTGGTTTTTCAGGTTCATGAACAAAAGATACTTCTTGTAATTCTGACATAATTTTTAGATTTAAACATTGGATAAATAATTGTTTGTTCGAGCACTTGCTCAAAATTCCCGATTCACGACCTGACTCTACTTATTCATTATCCTCTTTTTAATATCGTATTATTGTTTTGTCAATGATATTTTTAATTGTTCGTTCTTGCATTAACATTGAGATTTCATATACCTCTTCGCCCAATCTATCAGATTGCTCAAAGGCTGAACCAGGTTTTTTAAACGCCACATCTAACGCATCGAAGGGTGGTTTTAAGGCTCCTTGCACCTCTTCCATTGTTTCTGCTTCTCCAGTTCTTCTTATAGCTTCGTCGTAAGCCTCAGTGAGTGGCTTGGATAAACTTCCTCTAATTTTATCGAAGCGTCCAGATAGCTCTTTGCCTATTCCTTGCTGGAGTTTATGAGCCGTATCGAGTGCTTCCTTACGCATCCTATAGGCCTCAGCTCCTTGGTCGTCATGTGATGTTAT
>JABMRT010000238.1 GCA_013202295.1 Candidatus Zhuqueibacterota bacterium | reverse complement strand
CATTTTATCTGTGCTTTATCCGTGTTGATCTGTGGCACATTGTATTTAAGCTACCCACTCAATTCAACATAGATCCGAATTTCTCTTTGAAAAATGGAGGAATTTTATTACTATCCTTTCAAAGATATTAGAAAAACACCTGTACCTAAATTCTCATGATACTGCATGACCTGAATCGGAGGCTATGAATTGGACAACCCAATTCTCTTTGTATTCATATTCACACTGACCATTCACATGATCAGCACACTTGCATACGCTGTGCGACTCGTCGGTGTACGCACTGGACGGTTGGCCGTCTCCTTCGCGCTCTTCAACATCCTGGTGTTAATTTCGCGCACGGCTCACGCAATCCAGGCGCCCCTGCTCTCGAAGAAAATTGAAGGGGATCTGGCAATGGAGATCCCGCTCCAGCCGGACTCGATGTTTCGATGGCTGATTCTTGCCGCGAGCATCGGCACATTGATCGGCGGATTTCTCATTCCTACATTCAAGCAGTTGTTTACACGATTCGTCCTGCGATTCGATATCGACCGTTCCATTCCACGTGTGTTGATTCACGGATTTTCCAAAGCAGGTGTGCGTCATATAAAAACTGATCTTAAAATCCCGTCCAGACAAAACATAAAGCACTTGAAGGATTATAAACACCTGCCCAAACGCCTCATTGCTTTGAATACTCTGGTCATCTCAATCTTGACGGTTGGTGTATTCGCTTCACTGAACGCTGCGTATATCAATCCGGCCCTGCGGGTCACTGCCAGCACACTCGCACCGATCATCACGGGATTGGCCACCATCCTGTTGGTCGTGTTCATTGATCCCTACTTCTCTTTATTAACGGATGATGTCTTGGACGGAAAGCGCAGTGAAGCCTATTTTCACAAATGTGTTTTTGCGATGGCAATCAGCCGTTTTGCCGGCACCCTTTTGGCTCAGCTTCTACTTGGGCCTGCCGCATGGCTGATTGCTAAAATCGCTTCTCTTTTATAAAGTGGAGGCTCAAATTATGAAAACGCAATGGATTGGATTCTTCGTAGTAATTATTTTCATTTCAGCAAATGGATGGACACAGGAACCAGCCACGTACAAGGGCGAACTGATCATCCCGGATTCGAGCCAGTATCAAATTATTGAAACCAGAGACGGTGCCGACTGGGAAGGCCGTATTACTGAAATCACGGAAACCTCGGTTCAATTCGTTACAAAATTTGGTGACGTCAACATTCCGATTCAGGATATCAAGGAAATTAATACACTGGAAATGACAGCCGTGAAAGAGGGGCAATTCTGGTTCCCGAATCCCAACACCTCGCGTCTCTTTTTTGCGCCTACAGGCCGAATGCTGCCCCAAGGTGAAGGTTATTTTGCTGACTATTATATCTTATTTCCTTCTCTGACATTCGGCATTACGAATAATTTTACTCTTGGTGGCGGTATGTCGCTTATTCCGGGTGCAGGGCTTGATCATCAACTCTATTTCATTACACCCAAAATCGGATTGAAAGCTTCAGAAAGTATGCATATCGCAGCAGGTGCATTGGCGATTGTGGTACCATCCATGGAGAGTGAGAACGGAGAGGATGATGAGAACAGAGAGGATGATGAGGAGCCATTTTCAATGGGGATTTTATATGGTGTGGGAACAATCGGATCACCAGATAAGAGCTTTACAATTGGATTGGGATATGGGTATACAAGAGGCAACCTGGCGGATTCACCCCTTCTCGTTCTAGGAGGGGAGATAAGAAGTTCGGCTCACATAGCCATTGTATCAGAAAACTGGTTTGGAGGCGGTATGGATGGGGGCGTTCTCTCATTGGGCGTACGTTTCTTCGGCAGACGCTTGAGTGCGGATCTGGCATTGGGTGTTCCTGTAGGATTTGGTGGCGAGTCATTCGCGCTCCCCTATATTGATTTCGTGTACGCGTTTTAGTTCGGTTGGATTTTTCGCTTGAAATTCTCAACTGAAACTGTAACTTAATCTATATAATAGTATAACAGGACAGCAACATATACATGTGTGCAACGGAAAATATATCGCTCTATTCTTTGGGCTGGAACTCCCATTTCCAGAACCAGTTCGAATCACTTCAGTCTGACGGCCTGATTCCCGGCCGTATCTTTCGAGAAGAAAAAAGTCAGTACGGCATACTCACCGGGGAGAGTGAGTTCATCGCCAAACCCAGCGGAAAGCTTCGACATCTCTTAAATTCCGTGAATGAACGTCTCGTGGTGGGCGACTGGGTTGCACTCAATCCAGGTTCGGATCAATCCAGCGCAACGGTTGAATTTCTGCTCCAGCGCAAATCATCCGTTTCCCGCAAAGCGGCCTCTGGCAGGAAACGTAAATCCGGCGGACAAATGCTCGAACAGGTCATTGCCGCGAATATGGATGTCATCTTTATTGTAACCGGATTGGATCATGATTATAACGTCCGTCGCATCGAGCGCTATCTCACACTGGTCTGGAACAGCGGAGCCACCCCTGTCGTCGTACTGAACAAAACAGATTTATGTAATGATTTGGATGAAAGGCTGGAAGAAGTCGAGGAGGTGGCAATCGGTGCCCCGGTACTCGCGATCACGGCCAAAGAGAAAAAGGATGTCATCCGGCTGCAGCCCTATTTTGCAGACGGTAAAACTGCGGCATTGCTTGGATCCTCCGGTGCTGGCAAATCTACTATCATCAATACTCTGCTTGGATTTGAAAAGCAGAAGGTGAAAGAAATCAGCGAATCCGTTCACAAGGGCCAGCACACCACAACGCATCGGGAACTGATCCTGATGCCGGAAGGCGGGATATTAATGGACAATCCTGGAATGCGAGAGATTCAACTCTGGGGTGATGCAGACGATGTGGATTCGGCCTTTCATGATATTGAGTTACTGGCGAATGATTGTAAATTTAAAGACTGTGCGCATGAAAGTGAACCCGGTTGTGCTGTCAAAAACGCTGTAGATTCGGGAGAGTTGGACGACGAGAGATTGGGAAGCTTTCATAAAATGAAACGAGAGCTGGAATTCCTTGAACAACGCCAGCATAAGACTGCCGATGCCATTGAAAAAGAAAAATGGCGAGTCATCATGAAAAACGCACCCAAAAGCAATAAAACCTGATGTTATTTTCAGATTTAGATAAAATGTTGGATATTGATGATCTCTTCCGAACAACACGGAGTATAAAGGAGATTCTTTCATGAAAGCCAAAATCATCCTATTGACTTTATGGATCTCAACACAAATTCTTGCTTACCCCGGCAAGGTTGTGCAATCATTTCCTACTCCCTCATCCGCATCAACCGGCCTAACTTTTGATGGAAAATATTTGTGGATGTCTGATCACCGAACGGATCAACTTACTGCAATAAATCCGAATTCTGGAGAGGTGATCCAGTCCATTCCTTCTCCCGGTTTCTGGCCCATGGGCCTCGCCTGGGACGGCCAAACCCTCTGGAATATTGATCAGAAACAGAACAAGATTTTTCAGATTGATCCGGAGGATGGTGCCATTCTGACGGTGTTGGAAAGTCCGGCCAGCCGTTCTGAGGGTCTGACCTGGGACGGGGAAACTCTCTGGCTCACAGATTCCCGCAATGATAAAATCCTGAAAATTGATCTATCGGATGGCACTGCGGTGCAGTCCTTCCCTTCACCTGCATCCTATCCGCAGGGATTGACCTGGGATGGAACCTGGCTCTGGTGCGCAGACCGGATCGCGGATGAAATCCACATGATTGATCCGAAATCCGGTGAAGTGATACTAATCATGGATGCGCCCGGCCCCTATCCTCGTGGCCTGGCGTTCGACGGCAACATGCTGTGGATGGCGGACTATCAAACCGACACCCTCTATCAGATCATCCGGCAAGATGAGGAACGCTTTCAGCTCACGAATACAAGAGAATCCAGGGTGACCTTCACCCATGAGGTAAAGGGACGCGGTACAGGCCAAATCCGTGAACTGAACACCTACATCGCCATCCCGGAAGATCTGCCTCAACAGCAAATTCATAGCATCGACTTCTCTCCATTTGGTTGGCGGAATTGTGAAGATCGCTGGAATCAATGGTTCGCACACTATCAATTTCTGAATGTGGAACCGGAAACTCCGGCCACGTCCACAATGATTGTGGAGACAGCGATCTCTGAAATTACATATTATCTATTCCCAGATGCGGTTGAATCTATGGACAAAATTCCCAAAGAGATCCGGGAGATGTACACTGCAAATGGCTCAAAATATCAGACTGATACTGAATACATACAGACTCTAACCGCCCAAATTATAGGTAAGGAGACCAATCCGTACTGGATGGCCAGACGCATCTTTGATTATGTGCGAAAAACACTTGAATACAAACTCGAAGGCGGGTGGAACATCGCACCCGTGGTCTTGGAACGGGGCACTGGATCCTGTTCTGAATACACCTTTGCATTTATCGCTCTATGCCGGGCCGCCGGGATTCCAGCACGCTATGTGGGTGCCATCGTGGTGCGCGGCGATGACGCGAGCCTTGATGACGTATTCCATCGCTGGCCCGAAATCTATCTCCCCGGTTACGGATGGATTCCGATTGATCCACAGGGTGGAGACAAGGATTCACCGCGGGATCGCGCCATGAGCATCGGGCATCTGTCCAACCGCTTTCTCATTACAACTCGGGGCGGCGGTGATTCCGAATATCTGGGGTGGTACTACAACTCCTTCGAGACAGTTCGGTCTGATCCGCAAGTTGAAGTTAACGTCGAAACCTTCGGCGAATGGGAGCCGATTACAGATGTGGAAAGGGATGTGACGGCCGCTCCATCAATCCAAAGTGAATAAAGGATCGATATGAATCAGGATTTATTTATCCGCCCTTTTGAGTGGAAAGATGAAGATGCCGTTGTGGATCTTTGGCAAGCATGCGGATTGATTGCCCCTCAAAATGATACGCGAAAAGACATCCGGTGAAAAATGAATTTTCAACCTGAACTATTTTTCATCGGAGAAAAGGAGGGCAAACTGATCGCCACAGCTATGGCCGGGTACGAGGGCCATCGCGGTTGGATCAATTATCTGGCCGTCCATCCCAATTATCAACATGAGGGTCTGGGACAAAATATAATGGACGAAGCCGAGCACAAACTCAAATCATTGGGGTGTATTAAAATCAATCTTCAGGTTCGGGAAACAAACACCCGGATCATCAATTTTTATAAAAGGTTGGGATACAAGATCGACAAGGTCATCAGTCTGGGAAAACGGTTATCCATATAAAATATTACCCACAAATTCACATTTACTCATGTCCAATCGCATCGAATATCTTCTGAATTTGATTCACGGGAAATCTGATTTGTGGCTTGTGAAAGAATTCATTTGCTTCTTGAATCGCCTCCAATAAATCCAGATCTTTTTGTGGAACAGAATAAAACAGTCCCATTACCATTGCATGTTTGGCAAGATACTCCTGCTCCGTCTGCCCGGGTGTGGGAATGAGAATGGCCCTCTTCCCATGCGCTGCCAGTTCCATCATGGTGGAGTATCCCGACCGGCATACCACAATGCGGGCACGCAGAATCATCTTCCCCAGTTCCCTGCGATTTAAATGCGAACTCTGCTCCAAACTGCTTTTATGGGTTTGTGAAGGATCTGAATCAGTTTCCGGTTTTCCGAGAATCGCCACTTTTCGTCCTGGGATGCTTTTAGCCTGATCAAGAAGGATCTTTTCAAAAACAGTCCTGGATGGCTCTGGCCCAGAAATGAGAAATAAATAATCGATATCCGCTTTTGGAATTGTATCATGGGCATCCAAACTGGATAGCAATCCCACATATCTGAGCTTGGGATGTTTGGCAATCCGACCGCTGTGTGAAAGCGCGCCAGTCAGATTTACATCTCCTTCGTGATCCGGGACGAGTATGGCTTCATAATGCCGGAAGTAAATTCGATTGAATAGCTCGCTGATAAATGCCGACCACTGCAATCCGCGCGGCAACTGGAACCGCAACTGATGGATCATGAAAAAGCTGGGTATGCGTTTGGAATAACATCCATATCGGTTATCCGAAATGACAAAATTGATCTTCCTCTCGCGGATAATTTTCTTAATACCTGCATGTTCTGAATAAAGGCGGTAAAAGATTCTTGGCATTTGGAGAAGTAAATGCGGTATCAGAGTCCAACGATTGCGACTATAGGTCACGCCATAATCTGGAAGATCGATGCTTTCACATTCCGGAAATTCGGTACGCAACAACACCAAAGATCGGCCCGTGGAAACCAGAATAACCTCATGCCCCCGCTCCATTAGAGCTTGGACAATCGGGATGCTTCGTGTGGCATGTCCCAATCCCCAGTTTAAAATACAGCATAGAATGTGTTTTTTTTGCATAAGGATTTAGCTGTCTTTTAATATCTTATGAAATCGCTCATACGCCTCATCCCAGGGCTCCGTCTCATGAGGTAAAAAATCCCGAACCGGAAAAGAGTCGGCGATCATCCTGCGTCCCGCCTGAATAGATTCCAATTGCCCGGTTGCAACGGCCTGTATGATCACATTCCCAAGTGCGGTCGCTTCAATCGGCCCGGCTAAAACAGGAATCCCTAGTGCATCCGCTGTGAATTGATTGAGCATGGTGTTCCGACTGCCGCCACCAACCACATAAAGAATTTCGATTTTACGATTATGTAAATAATTGAGATCCTCAATAACTTGCCGATACCGCAATGCAAGACTTTCAAAAATACATCGGATGAATTGACCCTGTGATTCAGGAGTGGGTTGATTCGTGTTTTTACAGAAATCCTGAATCGCTTTGACCATATCAGGCGGGTTTACAAATTGGGGATCATCCGGATAAATCAGGCATCGGAACGGCTCTGAAGCATCCGCCTCCTTCAACAACGAATCGTACGAAACGCTGGACTCCCCTCCCCATTGCCTTCGGCATTCTTCCAGCAACCACATGCCTGTAACGTTTTTAAGAAAGCGGATGCTTCCATCCACCCCACCTTCATTGGTATAGTTACGCTCCAGGGTTTCGGAGTTAATCAAGGGAGTTTCCAATTCGACGCCCATCAATGACCATGTACCGGAACTGAGATAGGCCCAGGATTTATCATGAACCGCCGGAACCGCAGCCACCGCGCTCGCTGTATCGTGAGAAGCCGGAGCAATCACCTGTTGCACTTTCAATCCGGTCTCCTCCTGAATCTCATTTCGAAGTGAGCCCAGAACCGATCCGGATTGGACAAGGTCAGCCATGAGATTGATCGGAAGCTCAAGCGCATTAAACAGACCGACATCCCATTGACGGTCAAGCGCATTGAGCAACTGGGATGTGGACGCAATCGTATATTCAGATTTCCGCTCACCGGTTAGCATGAAATGAAACAGATCCGGCATGAAAAGTAATGTTTCAGCGACATCGAGAATAGGATGTCTTGCCTCGACCATGCTTAAGAGTTGGAAAAGAGAATTGAGTTCCATAAATTGAACACCGGTGGCAGAGTAAATCCCGGTCTTAGAAAACTTCTGAAAGGCCTTCTCCATCATGCCCTGTGTGCGACTATCGCGGTAGCAGTAGGGATTGCCAAGAATCACATCATCCCGACCGATGAATCCAAAATCCACACCCCACGTATCCACTCCGATGCTTTGGATATTCTGAGTCCCGGAAGAAGCGATCTTGGATAATCCCTGCTTCATCTCGTTAAATAGTCCGAGAAGATCCCACTGAGAGTGGCCAAGATTCAGAATGGGATAATTGGGAAAGCGGTGCATCTCCTGAAGATGGATCGTCTGATCAATCTCGGCAAGCATGACACGGCCGCTCGACGCGCCAAAATCCACAGCAATGTATTGATTGGATAACATAAAATCCCCACTTATCAGAAAAATTTGTTTTGGGATTATTTCATCCCGTATAAGGGTCCATAATTTTGACATGCCCGATAATCCGCACCCTCCAGATTTTCGGTGCCAAACGCATTCCATGCAGAGGGACGAAAAATCCGGTCTTCAGACACATTGTGCATATTCACTGGAATGCGTAGTATAGCTGCCAGGGTAATCAGTTTATCCCCGATATGACCGAAACTGATGGCGCCGTGATTGGCACCCCAATTGGCCATGACAGAATAAACGTTAGAGAAAGCGCCTTGGCCCGTTAAATTCGGTGCAAACCAGGTCGTGGGCCATGTTGGGCTAGTACGTCGGTTGAGTTTTTCATGGACATCTGCTGGAAGATCAACTGTATATCCTTCAGCGATTTGAAGCACGGGCCCAAGATCTTTGACCAGATTGATACGAGACATGGTTACTGGCATGTCTCCTTTGGTCAGGAACTGGGTGGAATATCCCCCACCACGAAAACATTCCAGCTCGGCCTGACACCATTTTGTGGCTTTCAGACAGTGATCTACTTCCTCTGGTGTGATCTCCCAGAATGGTTTAATAGCCGGCATGCCATCAATGGATTGTTCTCCTGTGCCATCCAGTGCGGTGGGGCCAGAATTAATGAGATGGATAATGCCATTTTCGGCTCTGCCCATGAGTTGATGGCCGGTTACTCGTTTGACTGCGGTTGGACTCCAATAGGTGCGAACATCAGAGAATATCTGAGCTGTGTCTGTGAGCAAATGCCCGAATAGCATGGCCACGCCATTGAGTGCGTCGTTTTCTGTGGCTACGATATAAGGTTGCCGGATGCCGTTCCAGTCAAATGATGAGTTGAGAATCGCTTCAAGAAAATCGCCATTGGGCCAATGATCGGTCCACTGGCGTTGCCCCTGAAATCCGGAGGCAATAGCATTGTGCCCCAACGCTTCTTCACCCCATCCCAGTTTTTCCAAAGCAGGATTTCCCACCATCAAATCCCGTGCAATAAGCGCCATCTTCACAACAATTTCCCACTCCTCATCCTTGCGCTCACGGGAGGACTGTTTGTCTTCCGGATTGGTATCTTCACCCTCTGGACAATTTACTTTCACCCATTTCAACGCAATTTCAAATTCATTCGGATCGTAAATGCCCTCTTCCATGCGCCGAATAAATTCCGTCATGTCCACGGTTTCATTGCGCATTCCGAAAAAATCGGAAAAAAGATGATCATCCACCATAGAACCGGCAATGCCCATGGATACAGAGCCCATCGAAAGATAGGATTTTCCACGCATCTCAGCTACTGCCAATCCTGCTTTGGTGAAGAGAAGTAGTTTTTCTTGTACATCCTTTGGGATGGATGTATCATCCGCGTCCTGCACATCTCGGCCATAAATACCGAATGTGGGTAGCCCTTTTTGTGTATATCCGGCAAGAGCAGCTGCCAGATAGACAGCGCCCGGACGCTCGGTTCCATTAAATCCCCAAACCGCTTTGGGAATGAATGGATCCGTATCCATCACCTCTGTGCCATAACACCAGGCAGGCGTTACGGTTAATGATACGCCAACTCCCTCACGCTGGAATTTCTCAGCACAATCTGCCGCTTCAGCCACACCGCCAATACAGGAATCAGCAATAATGCATTCAACAGGGAGTCCATTGGAATGGCGTAAATTCCCGGAAAGAAATTCTGCCGCGGATTTTGCCATATTCATGGTCTGATCCTCAAGCGCTTCCCGCACACCTTTTCGACGGCCGTCAATAACCGGTCGAATTCCGATTTTCGGCAAGGATCCCCTCAGACGTTGAACCGGCGGATTCTGTTTCAGACTGAACATATATGACTCCTCAATCCTGGTTTGAATGCTTCTACATTATTATTCGAACATCGATCTGGTGAAAAAAATTAAAGAATCTTCTATCGGATCATGACTTTACAATCACACTCACCCCATCCGGGATGACGGCGATTTTGGCCTCTTCACCTTTAATTCTGCGGGCCTGGTCCAGCGCGTCTTCAATAGTTTGTGCATGATCCAGATGCATGGCTTTAATAAGTGATGGATCACACATATCCGTCACAAGAATGACTCGGAACCGGTCCAGGATTCTTGCCAAAATTTGATATTCCCACTGATCTGGCACAGTTTCATCTCGGGATATCTGAAGCGCCCTTTCAAGCACTTCCTGGGGATGGCTGGCTTCGGCCATATTTTTAAAGAAGGACTCTCCTCCATGCCCGTCATTACACGCCGCAACCATGATGATCACACCACCCTCATTGGCCATGGCCTCGGCAGCAGTCATGCCTTTTACCGATTGATAAATATTTTGATCCAGCGGATAACCGCCATTGCTCGTAATCACAATATCTGCAGGAACACGATCGACCTGACACAAACGACTTAAAAAAGCGCATCCCTCATGGTGGGCCTTCTCCATGTCTCCGGCCACAGCATGGATGACTTCCTTTTTATCATTGAGAATCACGTTAAGGATAAATTTAAGATTAACCTGTTGAGCCGCATAGATCATATCATGATGAATGGGATTGTGATCCAGGATGCCGGTACGTGCATGATCACTGGCGATAAATTCGGAACAGTGGTTGGCGAGCACAGTTTTATATCCTGCAACACCGGGCAATACGCTTTTTCGCCCACCGGAATAACCGGCAAAGAAATGGGGTTCTATGAATCCTTCAGCCATGAGCAGATCGGTTTCCACAGCCAGTCGATTGATCCACAACTCTCCCCCTGAAGGCAGAACGCCGACCTGCACAAGAGAGGCATCATCTCTTGAGTCATGGATGACAATACTCTCTTCAGAAACGATCTTCTCACCGAACAGAGCAACCATTTCATCCTGAGTTGTTTCGCGATGATAACCTGTGGCAACCAATATTGTAATTTCAATGGACGGTTCAATCTTTCGGATGCGTTCAAGCAGAATTGGCAGAGTCAACCAGCTCGGAACAGGTCGCGTGTGATCGCTGGTAATCAGAGTCATCCGCTTATTACCTTCTACTAGAGATTCGAGGGTTGGACCAAAAACAGGACAATCCAATGCTTGATGAATGATCTCAACCTGACTCAAATCGGATTGATGCACATTGACTCTCGATTCAAGACACCCTGCAACCAGATGATCTGGAATTTCAAATTGAATATGAGATTTGTGATAAGGAAGGTTGAATGTGGCCATCGTTATTCCCGACAATAAATATTTTCAATCATCAATATCCAAAATACAAATATTTTTCAATATCCAAAACCCAAATATTTCTATCTTGGATTTGAAACGGAATATGTGATTTAAATAAAAATGGAAGTTTCAGGAAAGCTCTGTTAATTTTTGAGCGACTTCCCGAGCTACGATCAACTCTTCATTGGTTGGGAGAACTGATATTTTAATTTTCGAATCTTCTGCTGAGATTAATCCTTCCTTAGGATTGTTTTCATTTCTATCATGATCAAGGACAATCCCGAGGTTATTCATGTCTTTTAGAATTTCGGAACGTAATAGCGGTGAAAATTGTCCACCACCACCCGTAAAAGCAACCAGATCCGCACCATTCAAAGCAGCGATGTATTCTCCGATATATCGCTTCACCCCATAGGCAAACGTTTTGAAAGCCAGTTTAGCTTTTGGATTTTGCTCCATGACCTCTTCAATATCTCTCAAATCGCCACTCAATCCAGAGAGGCCAAGCAGTCCGGCACGGGATATCAGACACTCTCGGACCTGATCGATGGACAGGTTTTCCTCTTCCATAACATAGAGCAATGCAAAGGGATCGAGATCTCCAACCCGCTTGGCATTCAGCAAACCACACTGAGCGCTCATTCCCATGGATGTATCAATAGACTTTCCATCCCGGATTGCACATACCGAAGCACTACCTCCTAAGTGACAGGAGATCACCTTGTCCGCATTATACAATGTTTTAGCACGTCCAGCAATGTATCGATGGGAAGCGCCATGAAATCCGTACTTGCGAACACCATGTTTTTCAACCCATTCGTAGGGTACTCCATACATGGCTGCTTCCATTGGAATATCTTGATGAAAGTGTGTCTCAAAAAGTCCAATTCGTGGAGTATCTGGCAGAACATTTTTAAAAGCTTCAATGGCTGTTAAATACACAGCATTGTGGACAGGCACCAGTGGAGCATATGCTCTCATTGCATCCAATACTTCATCTGTGAGCTCCACACAGCCACTTACATCTTTGGCATGAACCGTCTTAAAACCCACAGCTGCTATATCCTTGAGAGGATATTTCTGCTGAAGGATGTTCAGTATTTGATCCACAGCAGTCATACAATCGGGAATAGCTAAGACCTTCTTTTGCTTATCCAACTCTCCGAATTGCCAGGATACTGGACTTTCCTGATCCCCAATACGCTCAACAACTGCCTGAAACAGGATCGTCTCATCGGCCATGTCATACAGTTTGCATTTATATGATGTGCTACCTGGATTGGCGATGAGAATTTTCAAACCATCTCCTTAAATTATTACGAAGGACGCTTAATTATCATGACTTCTTCAACCGCTCCATCACCAGTTTGGTAATTTCTGCGATCTGGTCATCATTGGGTGAAGCGGACTGCTGATTTTCACATGAACCATTTTCCGCGCACATGCTCACCCGCCCTGGAATATTGAGTTTTTCCCTGAGTTCCATGAGTTTTTCCACTTCGGGGCCTGGAATCATGTTCACATTGCCAAGTTGAATAGCCGTAAATACGATTTTAGCAGAATGCTCCAGAGTTTCCATGCGATGATAGGCATTGATCAGATCGGTTCCCAGAGT
This sequence comes from Candidatus Zhuqueibacterota bacterium, assembly GCA_013202295.1. GTDB lineage: Bacteria > Zhuqueibacterota > QNDG01 > QNDG01 > JABMRT01 > JABMRT01. The sequence continues at coordinate 29,628 of JABMRT010000238.1, read as the reverse complement.
CAGTGCACCGTGATTGGCTAGAAGGATGGCATCACTGTTTTGCAGGTAGGGTTTGATAGAGTCCGGAATTTCCATGGTGGAGGGTGTACCGTAGGGTGCAATGGGCACAGCGCCCAATGTCAGAACAGCTTCAGGAAGTACACACTTATTCAAAGGAATTCCGGCCACTGCAAAGCTGGTGCAGACCGGTGGATGGGCGTGCACCACAGATCGGATATCCTCCCGCTGCTTATAGACCTCAATGTGCATTTTGACTTCACTGGATGGACGGTAATGTTTTGTTTGGGATAGAATTTTACCACCCATGTCCATTTCAATAATCATGTCCGGGGTCATGAAACCTTTACTGACACCGGTGGGTGTGGTCAATAGTCGGTTATCATCGATACGGACAGTGATATTGCCGTCATTGGCGGCAATAAACTCCCGCTGCCACAGCCGTTTTCCTATGTCTATGATAAGCTGTTTGATCTGCCATTCATTGCTGATCATTTTATATCCTTTCCGTATATTTTTTTTATTTTTTAAGGAGGACCAGATTCTCCCCTCTTGGGGAAAAATATCAGTCAAATATCTTTCCCGGATTCAGAATAGTATTGGGATCAAAGGTCTTCTTAATGCCGCGCATCAATTCGATCTGTTCCGGCTCCAGGAATGACTTTAAATATTCCTTTTTTACAATGCCAATCCCATGTTCGCCTGAGCAAATCCCCTTATATTTTTTACCCAGATCGTGGAGTTCCTTTCGCACAGTCTGGTATTTCTCTTCCCAGTTTTCAATTTCAATCCATTTGCCATCCTGCCATTGATAGCGCATTAAATGGGTATGCACATTTCCATCAGCCGCATGGCCGTATGTGGGCAGCCACATTCCCGATTTTACAGCCACTTCATTTACGGCATCCACGAAATGGGCAATCTGTGACCGGGGTACGGTGATATCCAGAATCTCTAACATATAATTTCGCATGGCTTCATAAATACCGCTGCGTATATCCAGAATATCTTTTTGCTTGGATTTGGTGTCCGCAATAAACACATCCAGGGCGTTGTTGGCCAGGCATACTTCGCTGATGGTTTCCGCCAAATTCATCACTTCCTCTTCCCTGGAACCATCCACGATAATCATCAAATGGGCCTTGCCTTGCGCACAGGGCCATGTCTTATTTAGATGTTCGCCGCTCAGCACAGCGGTTTCCCGTTCAAGAAATTCGACGGCCATAGGCAGAATCTTCTTCTCGATAATCGCAGGTACTGTGCTGATCGCATCGTGCAGATTTTCGTAAGGGACAACCAGAGTCATGATTTCTTTGGGTGGCGCCATCAAGGCAATGGTCGCTTTGGTGATAATGCCCAGCGTACCTTCCGAACCGATCATCAGGTGCATCAGGCTGTATCCTGTGGAGTTCTTGACAAACTTGCCCCCGAAGTTCACAATCTCTCCATTAGGGAGCACCACTTCGATCCCTGTCACAAAATTTCGGATAACACCATACTTCACGGCTCTGGCTCCGCCCGCATTGGTGGCAATCACGCCGCCTACTGTAGCTGACTCATCTCCCGGATGCGGTGGAAAAAAGAGACCTTTCTGTTCAATCGCCGGATAGAAATCCATGAGCATCAATCCCGACTCTACAGTGGCTGTCAGGTTTTGCGCATCGATTTCGATAATGTGCTGCATATTTTCAAATGTGATCACCACGCCGCCAAAAGAGGGCACGCACGCGCCACATAGACCCGTACCACTTCCCCGGGCTGTGAGAGGAATTTTATTGGCATTACATAACTTGACAATTTTCGATACCGCTTCGACATCCTGAGGTTTGACAACCACATCCGGATAGGCAGCAATGTCATCCAGGCTGTACTCATCATGGGAATAATCGAGTAAATCTTCTCTATCGGTTACAACATTGGATTTCCCAACAATCTCTGTGAGCTTCTCTATGATGGATGCATCGACTTTGTTATACATAAACTGCCTCCGTTAATTCACATAATGGAGTGTATAATAATGAATATATATTATCAAGCCTTTTTATAACAAATCCCTCATCACATCAGGATGTGGTTGTGTGATCAATGTGGATCCCGCAAGCAGCCCTTCTTCTTTGAGAAATTCAAGGGCCGGATTCAATGCCGACTTGAGTGCATCAATATTTCCAGTCATCACCACCAATCCCTTACCACCGATGGCCATGGCCATATGAATGCGCAATAAAACAATATCCGCTTCTTTGACTGCGAAATCAGCCGCTTTAATGGCCGATGCTACAGAAAAACTCTCGATGACAGCCAGTCCATCCACTTCAGGACTGTCTAAAGTAGTTGTGCCAGCGATGGCCGGGAAAACCTTTTCATCCACATTGGGAATCATCAACGCATTGACTATAGCAAATCCACCCGTTTCTTTGGCGTGGAGAATACAAGCTTCCACATCTGCAATTTCCCCACGAACCAGGATGACATATTTCCCCGAGCAGATCGTCCGGGCCAGCAGCTTCTCAATCTTTGTCATTTTTAATACCGCATCCTGAACCTCGAATCCTTTATACAGACTCGCAAGTTCAATGACGCCGATGGCATTCGATGTTTTCATGGTTGCCTCTGTATCACAATTTCATTTTCAGTAATCTCAAAAACTGTTCCGTCAACGGATGCATGTACTGGCACAGAAATCTCTCCATCTGCTTCTGCAATGAGATCATTTCTTTTTATCTGCTGATCTAATTTTACAACGGATTTTGCCGGAGTGCCGATGTGCTGCTTCAATGGAATACGTACAAATTTCGGTTCGATTTTCAGATCGGATAACGGGCCTTCATCCCTGTAACGGATGATGTCAAGACGCTGTTTAAGTTTTTGGGTTGGGACTTTCCTATAATTCATTAGAGGATGGGATGTCACGGGCAAACCTCCCCACGAAGGAAAATCACGGCTCATCTTCTTCTCAATCACTGTCGCGCCTTTTGGATCCAAACCTTCGGGACAGCTGTACATTGTGCACAAATTGCATTCGCAGCAGAAAGCATTGCCATTGTGATGATAGGACATGTCCTGCCGTGTAAACATGCGATTGCGCATTGCAATCTCCGGGCGAACCGGGTGTCCGAGAAGATATCTTGGACAGAGTTCTGTGCAGAAACTGCACTGATCACACGCCGCTTTGGCCATACGATCGGTTTGATCGGGTGTGGCGTATCGCTGATACATTGTGATGCAAGCATGATCTGACGGCAGCAGTATCAATCCACCGGTGGTCTTGGTCACGACAGCATCCAGGCTTGATTCAAGAATGCCCATCATCAATCCACCGGATCGCACTTGTGCATTACGCGTGGTGATATCAAAATGGGACAAGACATCTCGAAATGATGTGCCGATTGGGACTTTCACAGTGAGTGGCTTGTCGACCTCACCGGCAATGGTGAGAAACTTATCCGTTAGCGGTTCGGATTGCGCCAAGTTGTATAATGTCTCGACATTTTGGACAACACACCCTTCACTGATTGGCAATTGACCCGGTTGGATGATTCGGCCAGTGGTTAAATAGATCAGAATCACTTCATCCCCGGCTGGATAAAAATCACCGATGGGCATGACTTCCATGAATTGTGAAATCCTGCTTTTTAGCAGATCAATCAATGCATGATGCTTTTCTTTAATTCCGATGATGCCCCTCTTGGCACCGGTGAGAGACAGTGCAATCCGGAATCCCTCAAGGATTTCGTCAGTAAAATGAAGCAGGAGTTCTTTGTCCTTATGAAGCAGAGGTTCACATTCAGCCGCATTCATAATCAGCACATCAGGACACGCTTGCAGTTTGATATGTGTGGGAAATCCGGCACCACCGGCTCCAACAATGCCTTTGTTTTTTATATTCTGGATCGTCATATATCAACTTAAAGGAAGTAGTTCCGTGTCATTTATTGGATATCTCGATAATCGATTTCATCCACAATGGCCACAATGAGGGTCCGGATGGGAGCCAGATCGAGATGGAAAAGATCCCTGGCCACTCCGGGTGCTCCACCGCAAACCACCGTATCCCCAATCCCGGCTCCAACACAATCGATAGCCACCCATTCATCACCCTGTTCTCTACCGTCCGGGAGAATGGGCTGGACAATAAACACATGCCGGTTTTGATACGCATCATGCTTCTCAGTGGCTGTAATCGTATTTTTAATTTTTGCTAGAAACATATCATTTAATCCACAAAATCTACCAGTTCGACAATGGCTGCATTGACCGGGGCGATGCCTGTATCGAACGCCTGGGTCGCGTCAGTGTTGGTTACATAGATGATTCTGTCTCCAACTCCCGCCATATTTTTTGGGTCTGCCACAACCAGGGGATGCCTGACATTTTTATTCTGACTGGTCAGAGGTTGGACCACAAAGAACCGGCATGAGTGCACCTGATGCACCTTATTTATAGCCCAGACCTGTCCGATCACTTTTCCTAGTTTCATTCCATACCCTTTGGCCTTACCTGCTCAGGCGTGACGGAAATTTCTTGTTCGATCGTGACCTCATCAATCACTGCCATGATCACTGCATCTATAGGAGCATCTTTTGTGAGATCCGTCATCCGGGCAGCCGAACCATAGGTTAGCAGTACAAAATCACCCTCTCCAGCCTGAACCGCATCCACAGCCACATGATAGGTATCGAGCGGCTTCCCTGAATGATCTGTTTCTTTACAGAGAAGAAGTTTCTTGCCCGTTAGCTTTGGATCTTTCTGGGTTGACACCACAGTACCAATGACTTTTGCGAATATCATTCTTTCTCCGAATCATGATATTTTACAATTTTAGAGGTATCCCTGTGATACCTCACTGCATTCCCGTTCAAATAGAATCTATTTCTTCCAGGTGGTTTTCAGCTCATCTACGGGTCTGGGAATGACGATTTCCGAGATTACGGTTCCGACTGCTGATGCCGCAGTTCTGCCCGCTTCGATGGCTGATCTCACAGCAGCAACCTCGCCTTCAATCACGAACGACACATACGCCTTTCCGATTTTTCGCCATTCGATCATATCCACATTGGCTGCTTTCACTGCTGCGTCCGCACCCTCAATCAAGGGAACGAATCCGTCCGTTTCCAGAATACCGATTGATTTGACAGTTGACATATATTGACCTCCTGATATGAGTTTTAAAATTTATACAAATCGAAATGAACCTACATTCATAATCCTTCTAATTCGGGCAAAATCAGTCGGACGGGTAATGCCTTCTCCTGTCGGTGTCGCGATTGTGAAGGCAAGTGTTCCTTCACCCTGCTCGCCGCCATTGCCTTGAAATGTGCCTCCATTGATCACAAAAATGGAGCAATTCGCCCGTTTGGCAAAATCGGTAGCGCGTGTCATATTGTTCGTAAACACGCTGGCCGTATGGCCATATCCATGCTCTGCCTCCAAAGCCAATTGCACACCCTGCTCAAAATCCTTCACCTTGACTACAGGGATAAACGGCATCATCTGCTCTTCCTGCACAAACACATGATCATTCTGAGTTTCACCATACAGCAAACAGACTTCATCGGATATGTTCAAACCAATTGCCTTGGCAAGCACACTGGCGTTGCGTCCCACAAGATCGCGGCTTAAAATGTGGAGATATTTCTTCTTCTCGAAAGCCTTTTGTGCAAGCTGCTCTACCTGTGATTGATTTAACAGGACATTGCCCGGTTTCTGCATGGCCTGCATAAATGCGGAAAAGACACTTTCAACCACAAAAATTTCTTTCTCTGCAGTACAGAGGATGTTGTTATCAAATCCTGCACTAAGCGTAATACGCTCGGCTGCGTGGTCAAGATCTGCGCTTTCATCAATCACAACGGGTGGATTGCCTGGCCCTGCCGCGATAACCTTCTTGTTCGTTTTCATTGCCGCCCGGACAACTGCCGGCCCACCGGTGATAGAGAGCAGTCGAATTTTTTCATGGTTTAAGACTTGCTTGGCCGTATCCAAAGTGGGATCTTGAACACATACAATCAAATTTTCTGGAGCTCCCGCATCCACCAGAACTTCGTTGATTCGTTTTACTGTATAATTCGACACATTCTTGGCAGACGGGTGTGGACAAAAAATGACCACATTCCCCGCTGCCAGCATCATAATTGAATTATTGATCATGGTCTCACTGGGATGGGTACTTGGCGTGATGGCGCCAATAATTCCATACGGTGCCCATTCCTCCAGGGCCAGTCCGTTTTTGCCGGACCAGGCTGTGGTCTCCAGATTTTCAATTCCGGGTGTCTCGCTGGCAGCAAACTGGTGCTTGAGCAGTTTGTCTTCATAACGTCCCATCTGGGTTTCTTCAAACACCATTCTGGATAGCTCTTCTTGCCTCTCCATGCACATTTTCCGGATGGCATCGGTGAACGCCTTTCTATCCTGCAATCCAAATTTCTGGTATTCTTGGAACGCCTTGTCCGCTGCATCAATCGCATCATCGACAGTCTCAAACACGCCCCATTCGTTCTCATGTCTAATAGGAGCGACGGTTTGGTTGACTTCAGGTTGAAGGCCAATGTTCTCAACAACCTGGCGTACAATGGTGCTGATCTGTTCTTCAGTGAAATTCACTGGACAGTTCTCCTACGCTTTATTCTCTTTGGGTTGAATCTCGCTGAAAACGGGCATCAGTTTTTCAGAAGGTCTTGGAATAACCGTCTGACTGAGCACCTGACCAATCCGGGAGGCTGAAGCCACACCCGCCTCAACCGAAGCTTTTACAGCAGCGACATCGCCTCGAAAGATAATATTGGCTTTACCTCCGCCGGCAATCAGATAATCGGCCAATCTCACATTTGCAGCCTTCACAGCCGCATCAGCCGCTTCAATGGCCGTTGCCAGCCCCAGAGTTTCTATAACTCCCAATGCTTCCTGCATATTGCCTCCTTTATACTTATATACTTACTTTTTTATTCTGAGCATCTCAAATACATCTTCATGGGCCGATGGGATGACATTCGCGCACACAAGCTCGCCTACTTTTGCAGCCACTTCCGAACCTGCCTCGACTGAGGACTTCACTGCGCCCACTTCACCACGTACAATGGCTGTGACAAGACCGCTTCCGATCTGATGTTTTCCGACCAGCTCCACATTCGCAGTCTTGATCATTGCATCAATCGCAATAATATTCCCGGTATTGGACCGGGTTTCAATGAATCCTAATGCAACTCCTGGCATTATAAACCTCCAATCAGTTTATCGTTATTTTCAATTGTCTTTCACTCAATAATTCTCTGGCCTTTGGTGTAATTATCGTCCCTTTTGGGACAACAATTTCTCCGGTTAATTCATGTAATCTTTGAATATGATTTTCCGTAAGAATCGGCGTTTTATATTTGGACATATCCAGCTCTTCGGATCGTGTTCTAGGATCTAATCCTTTTAGACTCGTCTGAGTCGGATAACCATCAACCGTAACCGTAACATTCTGCCGGCCTAGCTCCTCGATGACTTCTCTGGTAATCCTTGCAATCAATTCCTGGATGGAGATTTGCATTATCTTTTATACCAATCCCATTTTGCACTGGTCACTGTTTCTACAATCCCAACAATTGCATTGTCTGTACACACGCCCTCAGTCATGGCAGTCATCCTGGCAGAGGAGGATGAACACAACAGCACAATGTCATCAATGCGTGCATTGACCGTATCAGTACTGGTAATTGTCTTTCCAATGGGACTGAGCTTTTCATCTAATTGATCCACGATAAGAAGGCGGAGTCCACGAACATTACTCTCTTTGTGTGTGGATACAACCTGACCGATGACTTTTCCGAATTGCATGGATTCCTCTTACATCTTACCTAAAAATTCTGCTTTAGCGCCGCAAATCGAGCCGGTTGCATTGGCTTCGTCCGTATCCAGATGAAGCTGAAGCCTCCAGTTATCATTCGTCCGGACGAGCACATTCTCCAGTATTGCAGGCTTTTCACCGAGTAACCGGATACGGCATAGATCCCCGTTTTTCACATCGAATTTTCCTGCATCCTGATTGGACATATGCAGATGCCGACCCGCAATAATTGCGCAATGGGGCAGAAAAACCGATCCGGCGGGACCGACCAATGTGAGTGGTGCGGCTCCCTCTAAATCACCAGAATCCCGCACAGGCGGCTTGATCCCCAGATAGATTGCATCGGTCATGGAAATTTCAACCTGATCATAATCCCGCAAAGGACCAAGGATCCTGACATTTTGAATGGCACGCATCTTTGATCCGACAATTGTCACTGTTTGTTTGGCCGCAAAATCTTCTGGCTGATATAATGGACGGTAATGTTCCAGGATTGATCCTTCTCCAAATAGAATGTTCAGCGTTTGCTGTGTGAGGTGAACATGATGGTTCGAGACACCCAATGGGATGGATGATTTGGAAGTCTCAGTTACGGAGTCCGATCCTTCGGTTTGAATGGAGAGCACAACTTCATCCACAATGCGTTCAACGATTTTGGGATCCATCCCCGAGATATTGAATTCTGAAACACGTGCAGCGCAAGCGCCGCAATCTTGACAATAAGAAGCGAGTCCTTTAAGATTCACCATGCTCTATTTCTCTGTAATCTTATTTTCATTTTCCAATAAGTATTCCGCCACACCTTCATCTGTAATCAGCACATTAAAATAACTTCCCTTGAGTCCAGCGTGGATTACATCCCTTTTTTCTTCTCCGCCAGCAATGGCTATGGAGTATTTTGTCTTTTTCAGATCATCCATTTCAATAGCCACAGTGCGTTCATCCAGTTCGGGCCAGCAGATATCACCAGCGCTATCAATCATTCGGGAACATATATCACCAATCGCTCCGAGTTGATTTAAATAATTTACTTCCTGTGAATCAAAATAGTCAGCCTGGATCATGAGTGAATCGGATTTAAAGACACCAACAGAACAAAGCAAGATATCTGCCTGTCTGGCAATATCTATCGTCTCCTTGATTTTTTTATCCGAAATCATGGCTTGTTTAACCAGCACACTATCCACAATGGCTGGGAGCAACAGCAGATAAGATCGTGCTTTAAAATTCTCACTGATACGCTGGATGATCTCACTGGCATGGGGATCAAACTCACCATGGGTGATGCCCCCCACGATTTGCACGACTTTCATATTCTTTATAGATTTGGGTATCATGTGACTGACCACCTGACACATGGTTGTACCCCAGGAGACTCCCAAAGTGCACCCATCATAAACCAGCTCATTTAAATAACGGGCTGCAGCCTGACCCAGCCTGTTCTTTATTTGCGCATCGCTTTCTTTAAGAGATGGAACAATGATCACTTTATGAAGTTGAAATCTTTCTTTCAGGGATTGTTCCAGCTGGCTTCCCTTCTGTGTGGGATCAATAATTTCAATCCTGACAATCCCTTCATCACGCGCTTGCTGAAGCAATCGTGACACGCTGGGCCGGGATGTACCCAACCTGTAAGCTATTTGCTGCTGACTCATCTGATGATCATAGTAAAGACGAGCCACTTCCACGAGGAGAGATTTATCAGTAGAAATTTCCATATGTTTTCCATGAACACATGATCTGCCATATTGAACACATGTTCATGTTAACAAATATATCCATATTTGTCAAGGTATTTTTTTTAAGATTCTGATAAAAATCCATTTATGGTCTTCATCCATATGTTAATGAATTTATCATCAATTTGATGAGTGATAGGAAAACAAATATAAATTGTTGAGGTTTCGGATTATTCCTTTGAAAATCCATATGTTTTTTAGTATTTTACAATTCAATATTTATGTTTAACAAAACAATTATAAATACTGGAGATATTGGGAAAATGGAAACTCTTGATGAGAAAATCCCGCATTTTATTCGTGAAATCATTACAGAAGACAATCAAACAAATAAATGGGACAATCGCGTCGTTACCCGCTTCCCTCCCGAGCCAAATGGCTACCTGCATATCGGCCACGCGAAATCCATCTGTCTGAATTTCGGAATGGCGCTTGAATTCGGCGGTCAATGCCACCTGCGTTTTGACGATACCAATCCGGTCAAGGAAGAAGATGAATATGTGCATTCTATTATTGAGGACGTAAAATGGCTCGGATTCGACTGGGGTGAACATCTGTATTATGCCTCGGATTACTTTCAACAGATGTATGACCATGCAATTATATTGATTAAAAAAGGACTGGCTTACGTAGATGATCAGTCTGCAGAGGAGATTCGGCATACACGGGGCACACTCACCAAACCAGGTCAAAATAGTCCGTATCGGGATCGCTCTGTAGAGGAAAATCTCGATCTGTTTGAACAGATGAAGAAGGGTGAATTTCCGGATGGCACCAAAGTGCTGCGCGCCAGGATCGACATGACCGCTTCCAACATCAATCTGCGCGATCCGGTCATATATCGCATCCTTCATGCTGCGCATCACCGCACGGGAGACGACTGGTGCATCTACCCCATGTATGACTGGGCCCATGGTCTTGAGGATTCCGTCGAAAAGATCACCCATTCGATTTGCACGTTGGAGTTTGAGGACCACCGCCCCCTCTATGACTGGTATCTGAATATGCTGGAAGCATATCATCCCCAACAGATAGAGTTCGCCCGACTTAACCTGGCTTATACTATAATGAGCAAACGCAAGCTGCTGCAGCTCGTGCGGGAGGGTCATGTGTCTGGATGGGACGATCCCCGCATGCCTACGATCTCGGGGCTGCGGCGAAGAGGATATACGCCCGCGTCTATTCGCAATTTTGCGGAGCGTATTGGTGTGGCCAAACGCGAAAGCATGGTAGACATGGCCATGTTGGAGTTCTGCATCCGTGAGGATTTAAATAAGCTCGCACCGCGCGTAATGGGTGTGCTGGATCCACTCAAAGTTGTGATCACAAATTATCCTGAAGGTCAAATGGAAGAACTGGATTGCATCAACAATCCCGAAGCCCCGGATGCAGGTTCACGTAAAGTACCGTTCAGCCGTGAACTTTTCGTTGAGAGGGATGACTTCCGTGAAGATCCGCCAAAGAAATTCTTCAGGTTAGGGCCTGGCCGCGAAGTGCGGCTGCGCTACGCCTACTTCATCACCTGTCAGGATGTGGTGAAGGATGCGGCCGGCAACATTACGGAACTGCATTGCACCTATGATCCCGCAACCAAAGGCGGTGACTCACCGGATGGCCGCAAGGTCAAAGGGACCCTGCATTGGGTTTCGGCCCAACATGCATTGGATGCGGAAGTGCGTCTGTACGACCGGCTCTTTACCGAACCCGATCCGGGAGCTAAGGAGGATTTCCTGAGCCTGATGAATCCGGATTCGATCTGTGTCACACAAGCAAAACTCGAACCTGCATTAAGGAATGTGAAACCAGGCTATCAATGCCAGTTCGAACGGAAAGGCTACTTCTGTGTGGACAAGGATTCCACTGCAGAAAATCTGATTTTCAACCGGACCGTCACACTCCGTGATACCTGGGCAAAAATTGAACAAAAATTGATTTAGTCTCACAATATTTATCCCCCTGTCAAGGGGGACCCATCCCACCTCGGTGGAATGAAAAGGGGTTCAGATGGACAATCCCGTTTCCCAGCTTTTCGACAAATGGGCACAAGACTACCATGCAGATGGTATGGAAATTGAACATTGGCCAACAGTGAAACAGGCCATTGAATTACTGCCTCCCGTGCAGGGCAACTATCTTGAAATCGGGATGGGAAATGGATATGCCATCCAGTATTTCGCGGAAACCGGATTCGACAATTGTCTCTATTACGGCCTGGATATCAGTTCTGAGATGGTCCTTAAGGTCGAAGCGGGATTGAAGCATTTGGAAAACATCCACCTTGTTCATGCGGACTTTCTTGAATGGCAGCCGCCGGAAAACACCCAATTCGACCTGATATTCTCAATGGAAGTTTTCTACTATTTCAGCGATATTCAGGCTGGGATGGACAAAGCCGCATCCATGATCAATCCCGGGGGGTTATTGATGATTCTTGTGAATTATTATATGGGAAATCCGGAAAGTCACGATTGGCCCAAGGAACTGGGAGTTCCTATGCAGCTTTGGTCTGAAGAGCAATACAGGGAAGGCTTCGTGAAAACGGGCCTGCAAAATATCCGGCAACAGCACCTTAAGCATCCCGACCATCCCGACGAACCTGGAACACTCGTGACCTGGGCCAGAAAATAACCCATCGAATATTTAATCCTGCTTTTTTATAGAAGAAAGATGGATTATATATTACAAGGACACCATGATCAAACACCCCAATCTCCGTGCCTGGGAGGACAAACTTAAATCCATTCTTGATGATCTGGATGAAGTGCTCGAAGATAAGTACGGCCACAAATACCGACTTCATCCAGCCCGCCCCGGACGTGGTAAAACCTCCAGTAAATCTCATGATGGATTGTTCGATATCTCTGCCAATTTTTCGATGGGAATCGGATCTGAACACGGCAAGGGCTATATCATCGATATCCGAATGGTCACATTGGAAAATATCCCGGATGAAATCGAGGATAAAATCGAAAACCTTGCCGTGCAGCATATCCGTAAAAAATTAAAAACCATCTTCCCTGAAAAGCAGATAACCGTCAACCGCGATGGTCATGTCATTAAACTGCATGGTGATCTCAGCCTTGGTAATGCTTAGCTTTGCTGCTATACTAAAGCATTATCACAAGTCAACGTCATTAGAAACCTGCATCGAGCCAAAAATTATTTTCTTGCTTTTTCAATATGAGCCTTGTACTTTTGAATAATTTTTAAAATATATGATATTCATGATGCACATTGATTTTCAACTTTTCCCGGGGAGGATCATGTCATCTATAAATTCAGCTCAATTCAGAAGCTCTTAAGCAGCTGCAGATCCTGACACAAATCCTTTTTATAGATAAGGGATCCACACCGGAGATACAATCATGACCAAAAATCAGACACGTCACAAGTCCTCGATATCGATCCCTGCCTCTCTGAGAAAAGAAACGGATTCAATCCTCAGTATGCTTTTTGAAAAAGTCGCCTGGCTCGTTTTTACATTGGGCACCTTGGCAACTGCAATCTCAATCTTCAGAGCCCAAACCCAGGGATGGCATCCGAATGTGATCCTGGATATAATCGGCTTTAGCACCGTTATTATCATCTTACTCTGTCGAAAAAGACTGCCACTTGCAACCGTGAGTTCAAGTCTCTTCATTTTTGTAGGTATCAATGCGATTGGTAATTTTATTACACTCGGCCTTGGAACAGTTAGTTTTGTAATATTGACCGCATGCTGTATTATGGTAGTCCTGTTCTTTTCTTTTAAAGCCGCAATGTGGTTTCTATGCATTAGTGTGCTGGCTGTCAGTTCGGTGGGCCTGTTGATTTATTCAGAGATCATTCATCCGCTCGATGATCTGAATTCATATTTACTCAGCCCACAAACCTGGATCATGCAGATATTCGCTTACATTGTATTTGTCATTATCATGCTTATCTCTGTCAATGCTATCAAAACAAGATTGTGGCAATCCTCTCTTGCATTAAAGAAGCAATCTGATGAGCTTCAGGAAAGCGAAATAAAATATCGTCTCCTCGCGGAAAACATGCAGGACGTCCTTTTCATCCAAGATATGGATTTAAACTTCACCTATATCAGTCCTTCGGCGGAGCAGCTCTTTGGTTATACAATCAATGAGCTCATGAACATGAAGTTGGAGAAAGTTTTCGCAAAAGCTTTTTTACAAAAGGCATTGGAAACTTTCGAAATTTATGCAGAAAAAGCTAATTCAAAGGATATTGAAGTGCCGTTGCTCGAATTCGAGTATCTCAGAAAGAATGGGACAACGTTCTGGGGTGAATTAAAATCCACATTCCTGCGAGATAAGAAAGGAAACTTAACAGGATTGCAAGGACTCCTTAGAGAGATAACCGCAAGAAAATTGGTGGAGGAACAGATAAATAATGATCTAATGGAAAAAGAGATCTTGATTAAAGAAATTCATCATCGGGTGAAGAACAATCTCAATGTGGTGATCAGTCTGTTAAGCCTTCAAGCCAGTACTATAAAGACAAAAGAGAATGCGCTAAAGGCATTCAAGGAGAGCATCAATAGAATTTATGTAATGGCTCTTGTTCATGAGAAGTTATACCAATCAGACGACATGACCAGCATTGCAATGAAATCCTACATCCCCACGATGGTCAACGAACTCTTACAAACCTATGGAATGACCGGCAGGGTGACTTTGAACCTTCAACTCAAAGATGTCTTTTTGGATATCAATACCGCGATCCCCTGCGGACTGATTTTAAACGAGTTGGTAACCAATGCATTAAAGTACGCCTATTCGGATCAGGAAAATGGACGTCTTAAAATCATGTTTAAATTGAACAAAAAAGAAAAACAATACACACTCGAAATTGAAGACAATGGACCGGGACTTCCCAAAGAATTTGAGGCCACAAAATCAGGGACGCTTGGACTGCAATTGGTTCACATATTAATCAAACAATTGCATGGAAACCTGACAATCAATCGAGAGAATGGAACACATATTCATATGACATTTCCGTTGACTGAATAAGTCACTCTCCCCCTGCTCCGACCTTCACCACCTTCTCGATCTCGATTGAGACAGACATTTCAACTTTAACAGATTAATCTTGTAGGTAGGACAAGAACTCATAATTACCTGTTCATTCAATATAAATCAATTCCCGGCAAACCGGAACAGGCCAATGATCTTTTAGTTGGAATACACCTTTACCCTAAGACTTTACATGGGCCAAACTTGAACTAGTTATCAATGCTGAACTGCAAGAAGTAATTAAATTCCAAGTACATTTCATGAACCCTTCCACATTCCTTGACCGTATAAACATCGTTGGAACAATAAAATAAATACATGCTTGTTTTTTTTAACAGATTTTGTAAATTCAATAGACATTACCAATTAAAACGAATTTGGAAAAATACATGAAAAGGTGTTTCAAAAATATCATCTTGATGACCGGCCTAATGCTCATCATACTTCAAAGCAGTCCGGGATGGACACAAACCACACTTGCTGTCGGTGATTTTGAGAACCGATCCAATCGTATGTTTTTGGATTCATGGGCGCAGAAAATTCCTCAGTTCTTGCAAAGTGAACTCTCTGGCACCCCTGATCTTGAACTGGTGGAACGACGCAGCCTTCAGATCTTGATGGATGAAAAAGCGCTCAGCCAGAGCGGACTCATCGACAGTTCGGCGGCCAAGGCGGTTGGACAACTCGCACACGCTCAGTACCTGATCACCGGCTCTATCGACGAGGCCGATGGCTGGATTCGCATCGACGCCAAAGTCATCAACACAGCATCGGGTAAAGTCTTTAATGAAAAAGTGTTGTCAAAAAGTGATGACCATCTTAACGAAATGGTAAAACTACTGGCGAGTAATCTCAAACATCAACTCACCGGTAAGGGTTACTATCAACCCAGCCTGACTGTGGATCGCTATCCGGTTAAAACCTTTGCGATCGCAACCGCAGCGCTTGCTGGAACCAGCCTAATCCTTCATTCACAGTATACAAAAAAGCGGGATGCGTATCAGGGCGAAACTCAGCTCGACAAAATCAACGATCTCTACAACGATGCAAACCGGATGCACAAAACTCGCAACGTGGTATTGGGTCTGACTGGAAGCATGGCACTAACCACCTTTGTTTTGTGGATCAGCAGCGTCAATGCCGAAGAGATCATGGCGGCGCATCCCCCGGTGCTGCCGTATTTGGGAATCAACCAACAGGGAGACATGATTCTTGGCTGCCAAATTACATTCTAAATATAGTCTCATTTTTTTGGGATGCTTGCTCTGGATGTCGTGTGGTAATATCGCACGGGACAATGTGCTGGATCCGTTAAATCCCGATTCGACGCATCCGCGCAAACATTTGATCGAAGCGTTCGTGAACATCAGTGATCATCCCTCGCAATACAATCAATGGATGCTCGAAGCGCTAGTCGATTTGCAATCCCAGAATGAAGAGGATCTGATTGTCGCGGTTTACCATCGAACCATTGACGAATTTGACGATCAGGATGTCAGTCCGGTTTGCGATATCCGCTATGCGGATTTATTGGAGGCTTTGGATGAGGACGACGCCATTGCCGGTGTCCCGGATGTCTTCATCAATGGCACCTCGCAACGCATTCAAGGTGCGTCCAGTGCTGAAACCGCATTGGGACGATTGCAAGTGGCTGTACATGATGAGATTCCCCAAAACCATCAATTTTACATGAATGTGCAAATTGGGCAGATAGACACGAATCTCAATGCCACTGTGACACTGGCCCGGCTCGGCAATCAAAGTACAAACGATCTTCGCATTCAAGCCATGATCCTATCGGATTTGAATGGCGTTTATCGCAAACAAGTGGTTCGGGATCTGAAACTGAGCGATCTGATCAGCCATCTGGATGCAGGCGAATTGAAACATATTGAAATAACCGGATTGACCATTAACCCAAACGAGTCACAACATCTTGTCATCGCCGTTATCAATGATGAGGGATCTTATGTCTATCAGGCCGAAACGATCCAGATTACACAATAAAGTCGAGTTAAAGAGTCAATCATGAAAAAATACAATATACTACTTGCCTTACTTTTTATTCTGACAGCAGCGTTTATCGGAATGAACTGTTCATCGGACATTCTCAAAATCGCGCGTGCGCCGGTCATTGGAAGTTTGGATGCCACTTCGTATGAAGTGGATCCTGGGGACACGGTCACTGTGACTGTCACTGTACAGGAAGCCAATGGTGAAGTACTCCGCTATGAATGGAACGCATCACGTGGTGAGCTTCTTCCTCCCGTCAATCAGTCTACAGTACAATGGGTCGCGCCGCAAGAAGGCGGCATTGTCAGAATCACAGTTTGGGTTTCCAATGAGGATAAATCCTCCACTCAGTCCATTCAAGTCAATGTACGTTCCTATACCAATCCGTATATCGTAATCAACGCTCCTCAACCGGACACTTATTTCGTCCTAAATGATGAAGTGGAAATTGAAGCCACCGCCTCCCACAATAATGGAATCGAGTGGGTCTATCTCTATGTGGATGACGCGTATATCATGCAGTTGAACCGGAAAGTCGGATTGGACAATGTATATTCCTGTACGTATCGCTTTCAGAATATGACCGGAGAAATTGAACTGAAAGTCTCTACGCGAGCCCGCACGACCGGCACATTCGGCATGGATTCACTCTCTGTATTTGTGGAAGGTATCATTCCGGGAAAAAGGTAAGACTCTATAAGTATTGGATATTGAAGCCGTTCCTGAATATCGGAACGGCTTTTTTTTATAAATCATTTGCATTTTCGATCCTCGTTTATAAATTACATTATCAGTTTTAATCCACCCAATTTCAGGTCACACTCATAAAAGTGAGGTGTCACGTGAAAGCATCGAAGATTCTTACACTTGGACTCGCTCTCACATTGTATTTGGCTCCCACAATCTTGGCTCAGGACTTAAACGACCTGACACTGATTGCCCATTATCCACTATTAAACAGTCCGAATGATACAACCGGCTACAATGATCCGATGACGCTGAATAATGCACCCTATCAGGAGGGTGGCATCTACTGCAACGGACAATACCTTGGCGAACCAGCCCCATGTACAGCCAGAACACCCAATCTTGATGCGCTTGATTTTGATGCGTTTGCCATGAGCGTCATGTTCAAAATTAATGAAGTCCCGGACAGACGCAGACCGGTCATCATATGCGGCAGGAGTTATCGATGGCTGCATACCTTTACCACGGCGGACAGCATGATAGGATTCGGTAACTCTGATTTCGATCTTACATCATCAACTGATGTACAATATCCTTTTGGAGTATGGAACAATCTGACCGTGACACATAGCAAAACCGAAGGGATGCAGAGGCTCTATCTTAACAGCGTCTGCATAGACAGCGCGACATTGGATCTTGATCCTCATAATGACCGAATGTTTTCCATCACCCATGGAGGAATTGGCCGTGTCTATAAAGGCCTGATGAAGGATCTGAAAATCTATTCAATCGGACTGCGTCAGGATTCACTCGCACTAGTGGCTCTTTACAACAGCACGGATGGTGACAACTGGGACAACAAGGAGAACTGGCTGACCGGACCGGTTGACTCGTGGTACGGGATAACCGTGGACAATGACCGGGTCACAGTGATCAGCTTGGGAAATAATAATCTTATTGGTACGATTCCTCCAGAAATTGGTAACCTCACAGAACTGGGAGATCTCGTATTTCACAACAATCAGATAACAAATCATCTTCCTGAAACACTCACCAATCTGACAAATCTATGGGAGCTGGTATTGAATGGCAACGAACTATCCGGCGAAATCCCCGATTTCATCTGGGACATGGAAAGTCTGAATTTCCTGAATCTTCAAACCAATAATTTCACTGGATCAATTCCACCTGAGATTGGCAACTTAATCGACCTAGTATATCTTACTATGGCAGAGAACAGCCTGGAGGGGCCACTACCCTCCAGCATTGGAATGTTAACCCAATTGGCCACACTGTCTCTTTCGTGGAACTCACTATCCGGTGTACTCCCGGATGGGATCGGCAATATGGTTAATCTATCCTCCATGTACATCGATCAAAACCAGTTCGAAGGTGCGATACCTGAAAACTTTACTGCCTGTACCAGTCTGCTCAATGTGCATCTGGACAACAACCAGTTTACAGATCTTCCCGATCTCTCATCCTTTACAGTTCTAAATAATTTAAGGATCCAGAACAACCAGTTCACCTTTGAAGACATCGAATCCAATATCGGCGTACCTGCTTTGGATTTCCGCTATTCACCCCAGGACAGTGTCGGTGAAAAAATAGACACCCTGGTTCTGGTGGGATCGAATCTCACATTAACCATGGATGTCGGAGGCGCCAGCAATCAATATCAGTGGTACATGGATGGAGCGCCCATTTCTGATGCGACAAGCCAGGATTATCAAATGCTCCCCGTAAAATTTGAGAACGATGGCGTTTACACCTGTCAAATTACCAACACCGTCGCCACGGACCTGACACTGTACAGCCGCCCCATAAATGTAAGCACCGGCGATCTCGAACAGGACTCACTCGCGCTCGTGGCCATTTACCATGCGACTGATGGAGACAACTGGCTGGACAATACCAACTGGCTCGATGGGCCGGTATCCACCTGGTATGGAGTAACCGTGAGTGATGATCGTGTTACCAATTTGGACATTGATAATAATAATCTTGTAGGAGTCATTCCCCAAGAGATTGGCAATCTGAATGCGATGAGTAGACTCTATCTCTTTATCAACCAGCTTTCTGATTCCATTCCACATGAAATAGGCAACCTGACCCAGCTAACCCACCTATATCTGCGTAACAATCAGCTTTCAGGATCCATACCTCCCGAGATCGGCAACCTGACCCAACTTGAATATTGTTATATCAGTAAAAATCAATTTACAGGATCCATCCCAGTGGAAATGAATCGCTGGACCCAATTAAAACGATTGTCTATCGCTCAGAATCAATTAACAGGTTTGGTTCTTTTCGATCCGGATAGTCTGACAAATTTAGAACACCTGGACATGGATGGAAATCAGTTGGACGTTCTACCAGATCTCTCCTCTATAGCTACATTGGTCCGATTGAGAGTGCAGGAAAATCAGTTTACATTTGAGGACATCGAGCCAAATATAGGTATTGTGGACTATGTATACTCACCTCAGGACAGTATTGGTCAGAAGAAAGATACAACACTCGTGATCGGAGACAACCTGACATTATCTGTCACAGTGGGCGGCAATGCCAACGCATATCAGTGGATGAAGGATGAAGTGGATATCTCAGGAGCTACTAATACGACATTTGAAATCCCTGCAGTAGCCCTATCCGATTCGGGATCGTATGTCTGTAAAATCACCAACACGATTGCCACAGAGTTGACACTCTACAGCAGGCCATGCAATGTAACAGTACTTGAAGAAAGTGGGATTGGAAACGATCTCAATCAGATTCCGGAAGAGTTTGTACTCAGCCAGAATTATCCGAATCCGTTTAATCCATCAACAAAGATCACCTATGCCCTGCCTGTGGATGTCGATGTCAGCCTCACCATTTACGACGCACTGGGGCGCGAAGTTACCACACTTGTTCACAGCGCCCAATCCGCTGGATGGCACACCGTGCAATTCAATGCCAGCCAACACAGCTCGGGATTGTATTTTTACATACTTGAAGCAGGCTCGTACAAGGCCACACAGAAAATGCTATTAATGAAATAATTCACTGGACAATAGTTTTAAAGCCGTGTCGAATCATCGGGGCGGCTTTTTTTTGCATTAAAACCGCTTGCATTTTTACACTGTTTTATTAAATTATAATCACCATATTTTAACAAAGAAAATCGTCTGGATATTTTTTAATTCAATGACATTCGCGATAATTTTGAATGATCAATTGACAATTTCCGGAAGATAATTTTCAAATGAGGAGAGCTCCATGAAATCCTATCTCTATCTTTCATTAATTCCCGAAGCTTTGATCGCTTCCATGTTGCCGCCAGAAGAATTCGGGACATACCTAGCAATAGGCACAAAAAAACGGACAAGAGGGGAAGCCATCTTCTTTGAAATAGATACCGATTTTAAAAGCGATTTCTTCAACCTGTCATCTTTCAAAGAGAAATGTGTTCCGCATGAAAACGGCGAACCGAAAAAAACCTTTTATTTGTCCATTTACAGGGTTCTCGAAAATGTCCCTTTGAATGCTTTAAAAAATCTCTATCTTACCACGGATAACGGACGCGTACTCGAATTGAAAGAAGGGACCTTCAAGCCCGAAACGGATGGCGACCTCCATCTTTATCAGGAACTTGCGCCCGTCACTCCCTTTATTGCGAGCGAGTTGAATCCAGTAGATTTCTGTCAATTTATTACAGATAAGAAAAATTCGATTTCCGTGCCAACTCTTGCATTTGTTGAACTGCAATTGCATGAACTTGCAAAAAATCCTGACTCACCCTGTATTCGAGACCTACCATACTCCAATATCGATCATCTGAAAGACAATCTGAAAGAACTGAAGGAAAAGCCGGATAAAATCACCAAGACCGTCATCAGATCGGTTCACAATGACATCTTGTTTCGAATGGTTAAAAATGGCTTTTTCATCGGAGATCACCAAACGCTGAAATATTACCCCTTCCCATCCGTCGACGATTTGGAAAGCAAATACTATGCGTGGTGGCGTTCTGCCCAGACCATTTGTTTCAGACATTAGACAAACACCATCTAGGCTATTTGCAAGTTTATCGCAAAACCGCATTCCCCGTCCTGATCCATTTCGAAGGACGGGGATTTTTTTGACTATTTTTCCACACCAAGGGATTTGTCGTATTCGGACAGTTATGTCCATCATATAAAACGGATGCTCTCAATCTTTTTTATCAATGATATTGGGAGAAACCGCTCACCTCTGACCTCTTGCCATTTTAATATCGTTATTTCTCCGATTAATGAATAATTCAGGTAATGCAAACAGAGAACGATATACTTTATTACATGAAATTCACTTGCATTTTCAATCCGGCTTCGTAAATTGGACTAGTTAAATATTATCACTTGAACTGAAGGAGCATCACATGAAAAAAGCAACCATTATCTTATGCATCCTCTCTCTGATCTGGATCACGTCCTGTATCCGGAATCTGACAGAAACAGAAACACCAACCCATACTATCTCCCTGGGATTTACCACAACCCAGACCGGGAATAACAGTCTTGTATCTACACGTCAAACCAATGGTCTGACCCTCTGGATCAATCAGATCAATGCGGCTGGCGGCATCACTCTTGAGGACGGATCCATCATCAAATTTACAGCGGTTTCCCATGATGACGCTGGTGATGAACAGAATGTAAAGGATCTTTACACACAGATGATCATGGATGAAGATGTGGACATTCTTTTCAGCCCTTACACAAGTTCACTCACAGATGCTGCGGCCGCAATCGCCGATGAGCACGGAAAACTTCTGATCACAATCGGAGCTGCATCAGACGCGAGCTATGAAAAAGGATACACATCTGTCTTCCAGACCTACACACCGGCCAGCAGATACCTTGCCGGCGCAATTGACCTGCTCGCCCATCTGGATCAGGATTCAAAGAAAATCGCATATATTCATGAAAATAGTGGCTACTCCACCATTGTAGCGGAAGCAGCCAGAGCCTACGCTGAAGGATTGGGGTATGAAACAGTACTGATGGATAATTATGAAATCGGTGAAGTTGATTTCGAATCCTACATCGATGATATCATTGCCAATGAAGCAGATGTGGTATTAGGAGGCGGACATTTCCAGGATGGAGCTGATTTCACTCAACAATTGGACACCAGCGATGTGGATCTTGATTTTCTGGCCCTTCTCGTTGCACCGCCCGAACCTGAATTTACGGACATCGGGGATGCAGCTCTGGGCGTCATCGGCCCCAGCCAGTGGGAAGCATCCGTGAAGTTCTCACCGGAATCAGCGGCAGATACGGGTTTGGAGTGGTTTGGTCCATTAAATGATGATTTCATCGAGGCCTATGAAACAGCTTATAATGAAGAACCCTCCTATCACTCTATGGGCGGATATGCGGCCGGTCTGATCCTGCAAAAGGCGATCCTCGATGCGAACGCAACCAGCACAGCAGCAGTTGTAACAGCATTGAATGAAATGGACATCCTCACTTGCTACGGCCATATCAAATTTGATACCAGCACTGCGGCCCATGGCTTGCAAATCGGTCATGACATGGTTTATATCCAGTGGCAGGAAGATGATGCGGACAATCTGATTAAACAAGTTGTTTGGCCTCAGGCAGGCGCAACAGCCGAGGCGATTTATCCCAAACCATAAGGATTTTAACTGGTTTCATATGGATTAAGAATGTATATTATCAATAATTCATTTAAAGGAGGGACATCATGAAACGACTACTTACAATCACACTGATCACTCTTTTCATCTCGGGCACCGGATTCGCGCAGATCAACAAGGGCATCACGGGTGGTGTGAATCTTCCAAACCTGAGTGTCGATCCTTCGCCAGATGGAGTTGAGTTTGAGAATTATCAGGGAATGGTTGGTGGGATATTCCTGGAACTC
The DNA here is from genome assembly GCA_013202295.1 of Candidatus Zhuqueibacterota bacterium. GTDB lineage: Bacteria > Zhuqueibacterota > QNDG01 > QNDG01 > JABMRT01 > JABMRT01. The sequence goes on along the minus strand of JABMRT010000238.1, from coordinate 6,439 downwards.
GATCTTTTGGGCCCGATTGATTTTCAGGCTGAAGTTCTCTATTCTCAGAAAGGCACCATAGCGAAAATAGGAGATCATGAAACGAAAGCCCGATTGAATTATATCCTGATTCCGGTATTGATAAAGTTTAAAATGCCCGTTGTGCCCACATTGGGACTCAATTTGCAGGGTGGCGCATATCTCGGCAAGAAAATCGGTGAAACGATTGAGCCGGATATGGGAGCCGAGGACGATGTATTTGAAAACTCCGACATGGGGGCGATCATCGGTGTGGGTGTCCAGTTCAAAGCATTTGTCAGCGATCTCCGAATCGAAGCCCGATACTCCATGGGATTCACTAACATCGGCAAAGAAGAAGGCGATACAATTAAAAATAAGAATATGATGGTTCTGATCGGAATTGGGCTCTAATAAAATTTGAATGATAAAAACAGCGGGCTGTGCAACCGGTCCGCTGTTTTTTTATTATTACATTATTTCAACTGATGGAGTCAGCGATGTTAAGAAGGTTGTATTATATTTTACTGGGACTCTTGTTTTTCTCAAACCTGAGTATCGCGGATTAATCTGGGAAAACGGTGCATATCAGATAAGTTTGGATCATAATGTCCTTGAGCTTTCAAACGGATCTGAAAACCCGATCAGGGTTCTGGCATTCGAATTTAATTTTATCAAACCGGATACGATCCTGCTTGAATCCGTGAATTCGCATTCCATCCTTCTAAAATTGGTCTTTGACGAAACAGATGGATTTCACAAAGATTTTCCACCAGAGCTATTACTGACCATCTCCCATTCGAATCATGCATTTCGTTTCTGCGCAGCTCATGAAACCTTTCAGCATGTCACAATTCAGCTTGAGGACCAAAACGAACAGTATTTCGGATTGATCGAAAAGTTGTACCCTGGCAACAGGAAAGATCTGAATTTGCGCGGCCAAACTGTAGACGTGGATGTATATGGCCTTGGCAATCAGGATTACGCCGAGAATTACGCATCCGCCTATTCTGCCTTTTACATGAGCAGCGCCGGATACGCCAGTTTCTTCGACACCTTTGCCAAGGGCCGCTATCAATTCGCGGTAGACGGAATCACGGAAATTCATCATCAAACCGACACGTTGGACTGGTATCTGTTTTTCGGTGAAACTGGCGATCAAATTCACAAGGAATATTTTAACGTCATTGGCAAACCTAAAAAACTCCCCATCTGGGCATGCGGCCCGATTTTCTGGCGCGATCAGAACAATGGCGGCGCGAATGAAATCCTTAACGACATTCGGGAGTTTACGAATTTGAAAATTCCCCTGACTGCCTGCTGGGTGGATCGCCCCTACTGCGATGGCGGACATGAATGGTCCAAAATGAATTTCAACGAGAAGTTCGCGAATCCTGAAGCATGGATTAAAGAAATCAATGAAACGTATGGACTTGAATTCATGACCTGGGTCGGACCCATGACCTTTGCCGATCCTGAGTTTCCCGGTCTGCTTTCAGGCCGACTCAACTATATGGATTTAACCCATCCTGATGCGTTGCAAGAATTTGAGGATCGTCTCAAGATGCATCAATATTCAGTCGGTGTGAAGGGCCATAAAATGGATCGGGCCGATGAGCATTTCCCTTTGACCTCTAACTGGTTCGATCCCGTCTCGCAGACTGAAGCGCGGAATAAATATGTCTATCTCTATTCCAAAGTCATTCACGAATTTCTCACCCGGGCTCATGGTGAGGATCAGTTCAGCTTCGCGCGAGCAGCATTTCACCGCACTCAGCCCTTTCTCAGCGCGATTTGGGGCGGAGACAGCCGGTCTCATTGGAAAGGCATGCAAGGCAATCAGGCAAACGCCATGCGTTGTGGATTTATGGGCTTCCCCGTGTGGGGCTCCGACACGGGCGGATACCTTGGCGAAGGTCAAATTGATGAAACCTTGTACATTCGTTGGTTGCAATGGAGCGCATGGAGCGGATTGTTTGAAATTAAAATTGACGGAGCGGGCGGCAGCGGTGAGGACCGTGCACCTTGGCATTGTTCGCCGCAATTACAGAAAGTATTTAAAAGAGCCTGCGAACTGCGTATGGATTTCCTCCCCTATATCTATTCCTCGGCCAACACGTCGTACAAAAACGGCGTACTCATGAAGCCACTGGCCTATTCATATCCGGGGGATGAAAACACGCATCACATTTGGGATGAATTTCTATTCGGCAACGCGTTCCTGATTGCCCCCGTTTTCTCAGACACGGATGAAAGAGATATCTATCTGCCGGAAGGCAAATGGATCGATTTTTATAAATCGGAGAAAACCATTACCGGACCGATGCAAATAACACGTCAGGTGAGTTTGGAGTATATCCCCGTATTCATCAAGACCAATTCGATATTTGTAACTGGAGATATATTCCAAGGCAATTCCAGAGTATGGTACAAAGAGCACGATCCAATCCTTGTCATTCATCTGATCCCCGGAGAGGATGGCGATCAAACCACATTTGATTATGTGGACTATTTCGACAAAGATCTGGAAAAACCCATGACACTGATTCGCAATAAAAATCGGATTGTTTTCAAATCGGAAAAGTTAATGTCAGACACGCGCATTGAAATTCGCTACAACGCCAAACCTGAAAAGATTTTGCTGGACAATGCGGTTATCCTATTTAATTATGATCAGGACAATCAAATCGCAATCGTCGATCTCTGCAAAAACAAGGAAATCAATCTGGAAATTGTAACTCCATAAATACAGCAAATCCTGGAGTGGATATTGAATATGAAAAAATATTGGATTCTCCTGCCCGTCCTCATGTTTTTCTTCGCGTGTGGAAACAATCGAATTGACCGCAAGGCGCTTGTGAAGCGCCACATCCCGACTGTCGATCACGTGGATGTCCTCTCCCCCTTCTCAGTGGGCAATGGCGAGTTTGCCTTCACTGTGGATGTCACCGGTTTGCAGACTTTCATGGAGGAATATAACAGCGGCATTCTTCTTGGCACACACGCGCAATGGGGCTGGCACACCGTTCCCAATCCCAATCAATATACACTGGATCAGACATTCGAATATTTAAAGGTGGATGGCCGTCAGGTGCCATACGCCTCAAAACAGAATTCGGAAGCCGGGCAGTGGCTCCGGGCCAATCCGCATCGGCTGCATCTTGGTAAAATTGGATTCTCAATCCAAAAATCGGATGGCAATGAAATTCAGATTTCGGATATCAAGGAAATTAAGCAATCCGCCGATATTTGGGAGGGCATCATTCACAGCGCATTTTCCGTGGAAGATCATCCAATTCACGTGGAAACTAGCTGCCATCCCGATGTAGATCAAATCGCAGTGCGTGTCCAATCTGATTTGTTAAAAGAAGGACAGATCGACATCATCTTTGAATTTCCGTATGGATCTCTGGCCTGGGGCCCGCAATCAGCAGATTGGAATAGCCCGAACAAACATACTTCCGAGATTATTGTGAAGGATGACAACTCCGTACTAATCCAGCGGACATTGGACACAGACATCTACTATGCACACATCCAGTGGGAGGGCAACGCACAGTTTGACCAACTGGATGTTCACTCGTTCAAGCTTTCCAGTTCGGAATCTGATGAACTGAAAATGACCTGTCGCTTCTCGAAGGAAAGAGACACCAATTCTGATCAGAATGTGGAAAACACATTTCACGCCTCAAAATCACACTGGCAGAATTTCTGGCAAACCGGCGGTGCTGTGGATTTTTCGGGAAGCATAGATCATCGTGCGCATGAACTGGAAAGACGTGTGATTCTCTCCCGATACCTGACCGCCATCCAGTGTGCGGGTTCAATACCCCCGTCTGAAACAGGACTCACCTGCAACAGCTGGTACGGCAAGTTTCATCTTGAGATGCATTGGTGGCACGCAGTTCAATTCGCGCTTTGGGGAAAACCCGATTTGCTGGAAAAAAGTCTGGCTTGGTACAACACCATTCTACCCATGGCAAAGCAGAAAGGAGAACGGCAGGGATACGAGGGCGTGCGCTGGCCTAAAATGGTCGGCTTTGATGGGCGGGAAAGTCCTTCCACAATCGGTGTGTTTCTGATATGGCAGCAGCCGCACCCCATCTATTACGCAGAACTGCTCTATCAAATTCATAGCCATAAGGAAACGCTGGAAAAGTATCAGAATCTTGTTTTTGAGAGTGCTGACTTCATGGCCTCCTTTGCACGATGGGATGGTGTAAATGATAGATATATCATTGGTCCGCCTCTCATTCCTGCACAGGAAATTTATCCTCCTGCGGAAACTCTGAATCCCGCTTTTGAATTGGCATACTGGGCGTGGGGATTAAAAACTGCACAGAAATGGCGCGAACGTTTGGGTCTGCCGCGCCAGGCAAAATGGGATCACGTAATTGACCATCTGGCAGATATTCCGATAACGGACAGCCTTTACCAAAACGCAGAAAACGCAATGAGCACATTTGAAGATCCTGCGCATCGAAAGGATCATCCCACCCTACTCGGAGTGCTGGGTATGCTTCCATATAAGACGGTGGATGTGAAAGTCCTGCAAAATACATTGGACAGGGTGATGACAACATGGGATTGGGAACACACCTGGGGGTGGGACTACCCACTCATCGCCATGACCGCCGCGCGTGTTGGCAAACCTGAAACGGCTGTCGATGCACTTTTGATGGATGTCCCGAAAAATACTTACTTGAATAACGGACACAATTATCAAACCCAGAGCCTGCCCCTCTATCTGCCTGGAAATGGTGGCCTGCTCACTGCGGTTGCCATGATGGCAGGCGGATGGATTGGAGCGCCCGATACAAACGCGCCAGGTTTCCCAAAAGACGGAAGCTGGAAGGTTAAATTTGAAGGATTGAATCCATTACTGTAAGTCCGTTCAATTCAATCCTCACTGGAATAGAATTAATATCAGTCGGATAGATAAACTGGAAAACAACGGTTGACATCCGATTTAAGCACCAACCATCGTTCAATGTGAATCTCCCTTCTTTTTCACAAAAAAAATGATGCCTTTTTTAATCCTTTTCTTGACTTTTCTATCTCTTTGATTTAGATTCCAGTTACCGATAAAGTCATCGCTAAAGTAATAGACAGGATCAATCATTACATGGCACCCCCTGTCACACTGAAACATATCGCCGAAGAAGTTAACAAGACCGCAGTTACGGTCTCAAAAGCCCTTCGCAACCATCCTGATATCTCAAAAAAAACCCGTGAAGAAATCCTGCGCGTCGCAGAGAGAATGGGATACACACCCAACCTCATCGCACGCAAGCTCTCTTCCAAATCTACCCGAAGTATCGGATTGATCGTGCCCCATATTGCGCATCCCTTTTTTGCACAATCCATCGAAGCCATTTATGATGAGGCCCATCGTCGTGAGTATGATATCATCCTTATGTTGACCGGCGAGGATGATGGACTCGAGGCACAGCACATTCAATCCCTGCTTTCCATGCAAGTGGATGGTTTTTTAATCTCGGTCTCAGAAACCACGAAAGACATCAGCATTTTCCAGAACATACTGAACAGGGGCAAGAGACTCGTCTTTTTCGATCGTGTCATGGAAGGACTGGATTGCAGTCGCGTTGTTTGTGATAATTATCAGGGAACATGCGACCTGGTTACTTTTGCGATTAAAAATGGATACCAGGAAATCGGATACATTGCAGGATACAGTAATAATTATATCGGACGTGAAAGAAGACACGGTTTTGAAGCGGCCATGACAAATGCAGGACTGAAAATACACCCTGAATGGATCATAGAAGGCGGATTCAGCCAGAAAGATGGGTATCAGGGATTCATGAAACTCAAAGGCAATGGACCTCTCCCCAAATTAATTGCCACTGTCAGTTATAATGTGGCTATGGGTGTCATGAAAGCTATAGAAGAAGCCGGATTAACCATCCCGAATGACATAGATCTGATTGCTTTTGGCGACAGTGAATTTAATCATTTCCTGAATCCGGCACTTACCGTCTCACGACTTCAGTCTCGTGAAATGGGCCGCAGGGCACTTGATATGCTTATCAGAGCCATTGATCTGGATGATTCCGAATCTACTGAGATTGTGGTTCCTACAGAATTGATTATACATGATACAGGATTGAATAAAAAAATAGAACGGAGGTGATGCAAACTTCTATGGTGAGCGATTAACATGAACCAGCCATAGAAAAGGAATTTGATAGTTATTTTAAAATTGACGTACCACAAGGGAAATCAACAAGAGAGGAAAACTCATTATGAAAAGGCGAAATGTACTTTGGATCGTAAGTTGTGTAGTTGTATTGGGTATATCAATGCTTTCGGCCCAGGTCACTTTTACAGAGACCGAAGACAATCTTGGAATCACCGATGCATCAAGCAAATTCGGGTGTGCATGGGGTGATTATGATGCAGACGGCGATCTGGATCTGTT
>JABMRT010000023.1 GCA_013202295.1 Candidatus Zhuqueibacterota bacterium | reverse complement strand
TTATTTGTTTTAGTTAATAATATTGTTAATAATTACCGCCACATCCCGTTAAACGTAGTTGTTGAATTTAGCTGGCTTACTCTTTAATAAATAATTATGTTTTAATCGGAATAACACCCGCAACCCCTATAAACAATAAATCCCATAAACCAGCGTTTTTGAAACACCATTCCTATAATCAAAATCGATTATACGTTTTTGGGAATTTGGTAGCTGGGTAGTTTCATAAAGGTATGGGTTTTTGGGACAGCAATAGATTCCTAATTTTTAGGGAGTAAGCCAATCATTAATTTGGTTCATTTCTTTTCTGGTTATTGTATGTCCACCTTCAAATTCAATAAAGGTAACCTCATATCCAAATGCCATATATGCTTCCTGTGACTTATGTGCTAATTTGATATCAATCCTAGAATCCTTGAGTCCGTGGACAATTAGTATTTTCAATCGTTTGGCTTTTTTAATTGCCCTATCATCTGGCCATTTAATATCGTGGGAAGGCGCTGGTTCAGTAAATGGTGCTCCTGAGAGAATTATTAATCCATCAAATAATCTATAATTATTGATACCAGCGACCTGTGTTACAATGGATCCCTGGGAATAGCCCATTAGATATAAATCGCTGATACGATAATTGCTCTTTAATGATTTAACCAAATTAGTAATGTATTCAGATGAGAGTTCTAATGCAGTATCCATCACTTCAAGATCGCCGGTAGGCCAGGCTGACCAGTCATATCCTATTTTATCATCAAAAAGCCATTTGTAGGGAGCTTGTGGGGTGGCCATAATGAATCCAGGTGTATCAATGTATTTATATATTTTACTTTGATCTTCATAAGAACTGCCGCCACCATGAAGATTAATTACCAGTGGATATGCTTTATCCGGTTGATAATCATTTGGGGTGTTTACGATACATTCATTAACAGCAGTACTTTTAAAATGTATTCTTTCACTGGGGATAAAATTCATTACACTGTCTAAAAATGTCAATGCAATTGAAAATCTGCTAATTAAACGGTTGGAATGGTTGCCGTCGTAAGATTTAAAGGTATGTTTTATATTTAACGAATCCAGATGCTTGCTAAAGGAAACATTATAGGGATGAATAAAATCTTTGGTTCCACAATCCAAATAGAAGGCCAGACCAGTGCTCTTGTCGTATGAGTTTACAAGGTATATTGCTGAATTTTCTTTCCATTTGGCCCAGGCTTCTTCCAGGATTTGGCCACTTGTATCAATAGGCAGATCTAAAAAGTATGGCGGATTGTCCGGATTGGGTGACCACGCAGCAGCTTTACTGAAAAGGATCTCAGAAAACAAACCATTCTCGGGTTTAAGAACTTTAGTTGAATCTAATTCACCAATTATTTTTGGAAAAATAAACTCTGAAAACTTTGAATCTAAAATGCCACCGTGGGATGCTACACCGGAATATAATTTTGGATGCTTCAATGCAATACGCATTGAACCTTCTCCGCCCATTGAATGTCCCATAATACTCCGTTTTTCACGCCTTGGATCAGTATTATAAGTAGCATCAATGTATTCTATCAGATCGAAAGTGATATAATCTTCTACCGGTCCAAATAACACGGAATTAACGTAGCTACTTCCTAAATAAGGTTCCATACTTCCGTCTGGTTTAACAACGATCACCGGATCAATGATTTTTGCTCCAATGAGCGAATCCACAACATGAATTATATTTGAATAGTCATCCTGATTCCCCCATCCTCCATGTAAAAAATATATAACCGGATATTGTTGGGCGGTACTTGTCGAGTCGTATCCCTCTGGCAGATAAACATCCACCATTTTCTCCATTTCCATTGATTTACTGTAAAAGGAATCATCTAAAACAATTCCATCGCAAAAAACTGAGGTATTCAAAATAAATAAAATATTAAAAATAGTTAATTGAACTATGTGACAGTTTCCATTTTTCACGACATCATTCTCCCATTTTCACTTTAAAAGGTACTTCTGAACCACTATTATCAGCAAATTAGAAAGCTTATAATTCAAGTGACCAACCGGACCACTTTTAAGTCTCATTAATCGCCGTTTATGACACACCATTCCCATAATCAAAATCGATTAGACATTATTGAGACAATTAGGGCCAGGGAGTTTCAAAAAAGTATGGGTTTTGGTACACTTGATCTTATGTGTTAACTGCTGGCTTAAAGGACACTGAGTTCGACGATCTCAGGGCAAAAGTGTGCCATAACTGCTTGAAATGTTGAATCCATTAACACGCATCCCCAACTTCTGGACTTTGGGATAAACC
>JABMRT010000237.1 GCA_013202295.1 Candidatus Zhuqueibacterota bacterium | reverse complement strand
CTAATTGCGCCTAACTTTGTATCTTACTGCGGGGTTCGTCGCGCATAACAGGCCGCGCCTTTTGCGGTCATGTTGATGCGCTGGTTAACTTATGGTTTCGTCCCAACGACGATCCTAACTATGTCTGCTGGCAATGCTTCATCGTGTGTTGAAGAAATTGGGAATTGGCATTTCAGGAGAGCATCCAATATGTTTCCAGCCGGTGTGTCAGCATTTCTGTTTGGCGGATATTGTGCAAGGACAGATATACCATTTATGTTTACTCCTGCTAACATCACTAATGGGATTTTTTGGGCTAGTTCATTTGCTGTATCACGTAAAGCCCCCCTGGTTAATTCGAGAGTTATAATTTGGGGCTGCGTTACTTCCCATCCGGACGCTAATAATCCCATATATAATTCCGAGGCTAATGAGTACGCCTCAGCATCGTTTTCGGGATATAAAATCTCGGCGCTTGCTGTTTGTTTTGATTTAAGAGAGGATAAAAATATTTCAAGTGGAAGTCTACGCCACTCCTGCTTCTTAGCGATTGCGGCTAATTTTAATTCTGCTTCCGATTGTTTTCTTTGTGCATTGGCAACCTTTTCTTTCATTTTTAATATATCAAGTTTTGCTTCTTCTATTCTTGCATCAGCATCGGCCTTTACAGCATCCTGGTATTTATTGCTCGTTTTCCAAACCATTACAGACATAATTACGGTGATTGCCAAACTAAGGATATAAATAATGAAAACGTATCTTTGTGAATTAGCAGCTTTATTTATTTCAGACATATCTTCACCTGATCCAGCAGTTGATGTGGCTATTATTACACTGGTTATTACTGTTATAATTAGCGCAATAATAGCTATACGTTTTGAATTAAAAAGATACCGAAACATTGTTAATCGCATAGATGAAAATAGAGATAATGATTAATTATCTTTTCAAGTTAACGCCCCGGCTCACGCGCCGCTGCAAGCGGTCGCTGTGTAGCCGGTTGTTAGCACTTTATTTCTTTATCCCTGATAGCTTTTTCTATATGGCTTAAAGCTACTTGGTAGAGATTATATTTGTTTGAATTATCAATTTTTGTACCACACTCAAGGAGTTTAGGGCAATTCCAGGCTACATAATTTGTCGATAGTATAAGTTTTAATTCATGTTTAAGGCAATATGGGATTTCTGAAACATGATAATTGCCGTCATTATTGATAGAAACCTCCCATTTAAGATTTTTGACAGTATAAAGAACATTTTTTGAAGATGACTGTTTTTTTAATGTTTTTAAATAAATATATACAGAACACAGAAAAGCCAACGAGATAGCTGCCCATAGTGGCGTTGATATATTCAGTATGGCAATGGAAAAATCTAGTGCGGTTTTGGATAGATAAAGAAGACCCCCTATACCACCAACCAAGCCGATAACAATTGCCCCAACTATAGCTTGCCGAGCATCGGCGAATATTAGTTTAGATATTTTTATTATTCTTTGTTTCATAAATATGATTTTATAAATTTTTCAAATGCTAACGTGGAACTGAGGTGACGTGAAAGCGCGCCAGCGTTTTCACGTCACCTCCAGTGATTTGTTATGCTCAGGGTTTGGTTGATAGCTCGTTGAAACCTAATAACCCTGCAGGGCTGAAGGAGTCAAATTCCCATCGCGGCAATAACCGGCTATCTTTCTGGAATGCTTCAAGTAGCGGACTTAGATCTTCCTTTCTTTGTATACCGAGCAATTTCTTACTTTTTTCGAAATAAGCCGATGATTTTGACCTAGCAAAAACTTCAAAAGCTGTGCCGTGACGTCTTATGTATAAAAGCGTTTCCGGAAACCAATGAAACATTTGGTCAGAGTGGTCCAAATAATCCCGCATAAATAAAATGAAATCCGTTTGCATAAGATGCCTAAACTCAAGTCCAATTCCCTTGCAGCGTTCACTTAATAAATCCGCTCTTATGGATAGCCTCCTTAGCTTCAGGCGATCGTTTCTATGTTTTAGTGACTGCATATGGCTTCGAAAAACATTAAACGGCACCATGACATCCCTTCCATATTCTGAATTCCCCTGGACGTAATATTCATTCTGCATCAAGTAAGATGCAGATTCAAATCGTTCGTACCTAATAAAGGATGCCAAAGCATAAAGAAATAATTCATGGATGATAAACTTGAAATTATCAAAATCCCATTCCGTGTAACTCGATACGCCTTCGGGAGGACTTAAATAGGGTATTAATGATTCGAAAAATCTATGGACTGATCTGCGACTTTCATTTGTATCTCTGTAATTCGCCAACGTTAAGAATAGTTCAATTGCCTCATTACGGTATGGAAGAAATGAAGAAATGGATTCTATTACTTTATCATCGAATTGCCCCTCGTGGTTGTTTATTCTTATTGTCTCTATTCCAGAAGCCAAAGTTGATAAATATTCTTTAACAGCAGCATCTGAATACTGTTTATTGTTCCTTATGGCATCTATTGCTCTTTTAAATATTACTGTTGTCCCTAAAGAAATTGAATCGCTTTCATCTTTTAAAAATGCTGGCTCGGTTCCCAAATCGGGTTTTTTGAAAAGCGGCTTATCATAAATCCACCTCAGCAATTGCTCAAAATTTGAAACGTAGTTTTCGGGATCGCTCAGATCAATATAAATCCTTGAGCGATAGTAAGCTGGCAGATATGCTTTTCCGGTTTCATCACGTTCTTTCAGAATGGCGACGAATTTATCTTGATCCTGTTTTGCATATACTTCGCTTGATATGATTTGTGTCTCTGTGCCAACCCCACCACTACGACCGTCTGCTTTTTCAGAATAGGTTTTATCACAAACTAAAGCCACCTTTTTGATATCGGGGTCATTGACCATTTTTTCCATAAAAACATTTGCATCATGCCCTTCTTTTAGGTCCCATTTGTCGAGAATAACATCGACACCAGATTCTCTTAGTTCAGTCGCTAAGTTGAGAACCCATAATTCATGTTCTGGATTCGTCCAACTATAGGAAATAAATAATTTTGGATTTGCCATAGTTTTTTCCTTAGAGCATAACGCTGGAATTGAGGGGTTGACAGCGCGTCAGTGCTGGCAATCTCTCTCAAATGACTTGTTGTGCGAAAAATATCATCTTGCCATCCAGCCATTAGTACCACCTCCAGACCTTGGCCCGAAATCTTCTCTATGGGATGAAAGATATTCTTTTGCATGAACACAGATTTCAGACTTGCATTTATGACAAATATAATGAGAACCAACCCCACTAGAGTAGTTAAATTGCAAAATCGATTTATGATCGTCATGGTAACAATTTGCGCAAAGCCAATGAGATGGGCTGGAAGAGTCACCACATTCCTTGGAAGAAAACACGAAAACACTAGGACTTATCTCTGTAAGTTCATAATTAGATTTTTCTTTATTCCAGCTTTCTATTTCCACCAATTTCTTTTTGAGATCGTTTTCAGATTGCAGCAATTCGCTATACTTCGATTGCATAGACAAAATATGCTCTTGGAGATCTACAATGACACTTAACAATTCTGAAGACTTGCTTTTTATGGCAATGTCTGAGTCAAGGGAAGCTAACCCTTTTACCATGTCTTTAGCTATTTTTATGCCTGATAATACTGCGGTTATTTCTGCAATAGCCATGATAGTTCTCCTTTTATTTTACTGCGCACAACCATTGATTGACAGGCATATTTGCCTTGATATAATGATATTGACTACATTTTCGGGCATATTTGCCTTGCCTTATTATCTTCAGTTTTGCTATGATTCTTAACAGGTAGGAACACTTTATG
>JABMRT010000236.1 GCA_013202295.1 Candidatus Zhuqueibacterota bacterium | reverse complement strand
GCCTTGATTTGTTTTTCGATGATGTCATTGGATTGGAAGTTAAACTTGAACCGACTGTGCTTGAGGGTGAAACGGTTGAAATCTCTGCGCGAAACCTCGAGAAAATGGAGCGGCAGCTTGAAACCTTTCGTAGCCGTTTATCGGCGTTTCTAAAAATTCGAAAAACTGTCGCCTTCTGAATGAAGAAAAACTTACGTTTTCTGAGGACCCTGAAACCGGAGCCTTGCTCGCTGCGGCGGATACGGTGCTGCTGGTTGAAAATCTATCACTGGGATACCGAATTGATATCTACCTCAAATCCTTCAGTTATGAAGAAGATTTTATCCATTATCTGATTTATCCCCGTTTTTATGAAATGATTCCGGAGGATGAAGAACAGGCTCAAAAATGGCATAAAAAACGAAAGGATATTTACGAGGGTTCTCTTCGTCATTTTTTTGCTACATTGGTGCAGGGCAAATATAACCAGAGTCGATTTGAAATCTTTCGGGCCTATATACATCCTGAAACTGCAAAACTGACCACGCTGGGCATACCCATTCGAAGTAAATTCCCCAGTTTTATCTACAATGAGCCCATCGAAGAACTCAAACGAATCGCGTTCAACGAATTCCTGATTGTACAATATAAAGACTTCACAAAAATGCAAGGCAGCGCACGAATCGGCAAGTTGGAGCAATACCCGACCTCCTACATCGAAATGAAATGTCTCACTGCCACAATTAATATTTACGGCCACTATCGCCCCTACAATGCGTTCAAGGTCTATGGGGTCTGGGCATCGCAGCGTGTGGCCGATCTGCTTCCCATGGATTACGTCCCTGATGAGTAAAGCCCAATCCTTCTTCGCTGTCTCCCCGCCCGGATTGGAATCCTGGACCGAGAAAGAATTGCGCTCTCTCGTCAGCCAGCCTGAATCAATTCAGACTCTGGCTGGTGGTATTGCGTTTAAGGGTTCAATGGAAGACGGTTGGCTCGCGAATGTGTGGCTTCGAACCGCAACCCGTGTTCTGCTCAGGTTGGGTTCTTTTTACACGACCGGATTCCCGGAGTTGAGGCGTAAAGTCGAGCGTCTGGATTGGAATCGATATCTGAAGCAGGAACAGTCCATCGTTTTTCATGTCACCACGAAGAAGTCCAAACTGTTTCACACCGGCGCCATCGCAGAACGGCTGCATCTCGCACTGGGCGAAGCATTGGGATGGCAGCCCGAATTGGCATCGGATGCAGAGGGTTCTGCAGTCCAACCTATTTTCGTGCGGATTGTGCGGGATCATTGCGAGATCAGCCTGGATACTTCCGGTGCGCCCCTTTACCAGCGCGGCTATCGGCAGGCCACGGCCAAAGCACCGATCCGGGAAAATCTAGCAGCCGCCATCCTCATGGCTTCGGGCTGGGATTTTAAATCTCCATTGATCGATCCCTTTTGTGGATCAGGCACATTCGCCATCGAAGCGGCAATGATGGCCCAGAATATTGCTCCTGGATCGAATCGAAAATTCGCCTTTATGCAATGGTCGGGCTTCAATCTGGATCGCTTTCAGAAGATTTTGAGAAATTTAGAACCGAAGTCCTCCGACATTCCAATCATTCTGGCCTCAGATCGCGATGCAGGTGCAATCCGGATCGCTGGAGAAAATGCCGAACGTGCTGGCGTCGATGACCGGATCAAGTTCACATGTCAGGCTGTATCCAATATCAATCCTCCGCAAGAGACTGGATGGATCGTCACCAATCCACCTTACGGCAAGCGAATCGGGTCCAGCGGGAATCTGCAAAATCTCTACGCTCGATTTGGACAGATCCTCAAGGAAAAATGCCCGGACTGGCATGTGACCCTGCTTTCTCACAATCGCCATTTGTTGAAAGAAATTCGTATGCAGTTTGATGATAGCCTTTTTATAGATCATGGCGGATTGAAAATTTCGGTCGCAAGAGGCAGGGTGTGAGAGTCGTCATTGACTTGTCAATTACATGAATTCTGCACTTTGAGTGGTTGCAATATATCCTATACTCATCGGTAATTATACATAACTTTTTACCTTTTTGTCATATTCCTGGTTGCATCCTTTCAAATTGTTCGTTATCTTGATTCATAGAGTGGCCACTCAAACAAAATGGAGGCGAGGGATGACACGGGAACAAATGAAAAAGACATTGGCTGGGATCGGACTGGCCGGGCTCATCAGCAGTGTAAGTCTACTGCAAAGTGGATGCAGCCAGAGCAAAACCGATACCGAAAAAGCCACAGACGAAGCAGCAGTTGAAGAAATGAAAACCTCATGCGGCCAGGGAGCTGCTGATACAACAGCCCAGGGCTCATGCGGCCAGGAAGCAGCAACCGACACCACAGCGAAAGGATCATGTGGCGGCGGATCTTGCAGCAAGTAACTCAACTATAGCTTTGTTGAATTTATGACGGCCCCTGGCAACTGCTTGCGGGCCGTTTGCTTTTTAAATGCATTGTGGATAAATAATGCCCAATCTGAATACAAATTATCTGGAAGAAGTCTATCCATCCTGTTTTCATCTTCTGGGTGAGAATGCCTGGAATAGGCTTATAGTACTGCTCGATACCCCTTCAATCCAATCCTTCCCAGATATATTGGAGGAGAAAAATAAGAATTATCCCTTCCCAAATTATTTGCCCACGCTTGCACGACTTGAGTTAACGAGGGAAGAAATCTCTCAAAGCATTTTGGATCTAGACGAAGATAGAGAATCGACTGAACTCAATCCTGCACTCGAATTGATTCATTCGGATTGGAAACTGGTCGAAACCGTAAATCCGCCTTATAAAATCCCGGAAAAAAGAGAAGAATATATTCTGGTTTGGAAGCATCCCGAATCCATGAAGATCAGAACTGCCGCAGCAACGGATCAGGATCTGCTGGCTCTCAAGCTTGTCTCAGAAGAAGTGAATCTGGAATCTGCGGCAAGGGAACAAAATGTGCCTGTCGGAAATCTGATCCGCGCCATTCATCAGGCCGAGAACAAAGGAATTCTCATTCCACTCTCCTCAAAAATCCGGCGAGATAACCCCATTTTAAAATCCACAGAAAAAATCAAGGATTCTCATCTCGCATCTCGCTATTTCACCCTGCAATGGCACATTACACACGCATGCGATTTGAACTGCCGGCATTGTTATGATCGAAGCAACCGTTCGCCTCTCACGCTGGATCAGGGTCTCAAAATATTAGATGATCTGTCCGGATTTTCCAAGGACAATCGCGTTCGGGGGCATGTCTGCTTTACAGGGGGCAATCCGTTTCTCTATCCCAAATTTTTCGAACTTTATCAGGCGGCTGCAGATCGGGGATTTTCTACGTCCATTTTAGGCAACCCGGTTTCGCGAGAGAAAATCGAAAAACTGCTCGCCATTCAAATGCCCACCTACTATCAAACCAGTTTGGAGGGATTGCCTGAGCATAATGACTTCATGCGGGGCAAAGGCCATTTCACCAGCGTGGTGGAGTTCCTCGGTCTGCTTCGAGATCTCAAGGTTTCTTCTGCGATTATGCTGACACTGACAAAGGATAATATCGATCAAATCCTTCCGCTTGTGGAACGGTTACGCGGCCATGCAAATAGCTTCACATTCAATCGGCTCAGTCCGGTGGGTGAAGGCGCAGATCTTTTGTTGCCGGAACCGGACGCATATCAGGTTTTTCTGCGGGAGTATGTGGAAGCCGCCAAAACAAACCGTGTGATCGGATTTAAGGACAACTTGATTAATCTTATTCGAGAGGAAAAAGACGAGCCGTTTTTCGGCGGATGTACGGGCTTCGGCTGCGGCGCGGCCTTCAGCTTTTTCGCCGTCCTCCCGGATGGCGAAACCCACGCCTGCCGAAAATTCCCCTCGCCGATCGGGAATCTACTCACACAGTCTCTGAATGAAATTTATCATTCAAAGGAATCGAAGCGATATCGCCGGGGATCAGCCGCATGTGACGACTGCGATCTCAGAGCCGTTTGTGGAGGATGTCTCGCGATCACGGACGGTTTAGGAAAAGATTTTGAAAAGGAAAGAGATCCATTCTGCTGGCATTAGGGATACTATAACCTATTTATATCTATATAATTCTCCAACCTCCGCTTCCACCACATCAATAATGTGACGATATTCAATCAAAGTCCGAACTTTCGCAATATCCGGGTAAATCTCCCGATCTTCTTTTAAAGGATTCACGCCTGCCTCCCGAATAATTCGAAAAGCAGTCATTGTACCCTTCCCCGGTTTTCCTGTGACAGAGTTCACATCCGCCTGCTTCAACATGCCCACGCGGAAATCGAGCGCCTGGGCCGCGCACAGCATTTCAATTGCGATCACGTTCTTTGCATTTTCAAGAATCATCCGTGCCTTGCGCGCTGCGAACGTACCCATGCTGACATGATCCTCAATATTGGAGGAAGTTGGAATAGAATCACAGCTTGCAGGATGGCAGTACACTTTGTTTTCGGAAACCAGCGCTGCAGCCGTGTAGTGAGCGATCATCAAGCCGGAGTGAAGCCGGGGATCAAGGCACAGATCCGGATTGAGTCCTTGATTGTGATGCTTATCGAGTAGTTTCTGAATACGCCGCTCTGAAATGCTCGCCAGCTCCGCAATCGCAAGACCGAGAAAATCCATGGCAATGGCCACGGGCTGGCCGTGATAATTGCCGGCGGAATAGGCAAGCAAATCATCCGCACCGTCTTGTGGAGGTGGGTCCGGTTCGAAAAAGAGTGGATTGTCCGTGGCAGAATTGACTTCAATTTCAACCACCCGTTTCACATAATCCATCGCATCATCAGAAGCGCCATGTACCTGAGGCATGCAACGTACAGAATAGGAGTCATGCACATCCCGGCTGGTATCGAGAAGTGTGCTGTCTTGTGTCAATCTTCGGATATTCTCAGCGCAGGCCACCTGTCCTTTGTGGGGTCGAACCGCGTGCACTTTCGGATCAAAAGCCCGCGTGCGCCCGCCAATCGCTTCAAGGGTCATGGCCCCGGCAATGTCTGAATTTCGCAGCAGATTAAATGAATCGCTATATGCCATAACGCCGATAGAGGTCATCACGTTCGCCCCGTTTGTCAGGGCCAGACCTTCTTTGTAACTGAGAGTGAATGGATAGGGAATATTCTGATCCTGCATCTCACTGTGGATTACTGCGATGGCCTCTTCACCCGGAATGCATCGAAGGGTCTCCCAATCTCCTTTTATGGGATCGCATTGATCGATCCGTCCCTCACCCCGCCCAATCAGCACCAGCGCCATATGCGCCAGGGGACAAAGATCCCCGCTCGATCCCACTGATCCCTTTTCCGGTACGATGGGATGGATATGGTGATTCAACATCAGGACCAGCAATTCAAGCAGACAGTAACGCACCCCAGAAAATCCCTTCGCAAAAGAATTCAGCCTGAGTAACATCATTGCCCGAACCGTCTCCGAGTCAAGCGTCTGCCCCACCCCGCATGCATGACTCAGGATAATGTTCCGCTGGAGAACTTTAGCTTCCTCTCGGCTCTGGATGATAAAATCCTTGTGGCTTCCGAATCCTGTGGTCACACCGTAGATCAGCCACGGCCGCTTCTCTTCTTCGGTCAAGTTTGAATCCACCACCTTTTCAACCGCCTGTTCCACATAATCCCGGCTTCTCTGAATTTTCTTTCGGATAGACGGGTTGATCGTAACTTCGGCCCCGTAACGTGCCACAGCGATCATCTCATCCATGGTCAGGGTTTCGCCGTCAATCACGACCCCTTTTTTCGCAATGGTCTTCGGACTGTAATGTTCGGTTTGCATCAGGTTAACTCCAATTTGGATATCTCAGGCTGTACGTCAAACACCTTGCCCCTTTTTATTACATGCCGGATCATGTTAATTGTACCGAAGTAAGGGACTTGCTCGAATCGATCCAGATCAAGCAGGATCAAATCCGCCACTTTCCCCTGTTCGATCTTTCCTCTGTCCGGCAAGAAAAGCATCTCAGCTGGATTGATCGTAAACGCGTTAATCAGCAATTTGGGATTAGACAGCCTATATCGCAGCACAGCCATTGCCATGATCATGGTTGGCGAGAGCACCGGCGATGATCCCGGATTGAAATCCGTGGACAGAACAATCCGTTCGGGAATGTCGAGGAGTTGATTGATCTGCCCGATTCTTTCAGAGAACACGAATGACTCGGCTCCGGGGAGAAACACCGAATATAAATCAGGATTCTGAATAATCCGAACCGCATCTTCCTGGCACAGGACTTCAAGATGACTCACATGCCGTACACCCATCTCATTCGCTAGACGCACACCGCCAAGATCATACACCTGATTCGCGTGCAAACCGATCTTATACCCAGCATCAATAGCCCTTTGGATGAGTAGTCTCGTTTCATCTTGGCTGAACACGCCCTCCTCAAGGAAGATATCAAACCAGTTCGCGTACTCACGAAACGCGGGAATCATCTCCTCCATCACGGTTTGGATATAAGCTTCACGCTTCCAATTCTTCGGCACTGAATGCACGAGAAAGGTCAGCACAATGTCAATGGGATGCATCTCATTCATCTTTCGGATGACGCGAAGCATCTTTGCTTCGGTTTCAAAATCGAGTCCATACCCCGATTTAATCTCAATCGTGGTAATGCCTTGGCGAAGTGCGACATCCAGAAAACGCAATCCGTTCTGTAACAATTCTTCCTCAGAAGCAGCGCGGACAGCCTCTACCGTTCGGTAAATCCCGCCACCCTGTTTGAGAATTTCCAGATAGGAGACATTATTTGCACGGAGGTAGAGCTCATCCTCCCGTGATCCGGCAAACAGCAGATGCGTGTGCGAATCCACGAAGCCGGGCAAAGCGATCAGCCCAGAGCAATCCAACACCTCCGTTTCTGGGGTGGATTCACCCTCCGCGATTTTCTTAATGATGCCGTCATTTATATAGATCGACACCGGCCCTTCATGATTTAGCCAATCTGGATGATAAACTTGTTTGATGTTTTGTAAGAGTAGTTCAGACATATTATAATCCTGATTGCATTCTACAATTTATTCAGTGAAATATTGTACTGATTCGCCATTTCAATCGCCTTCTCATACCCGGCATCCGCGTGGCGGGCAATGCCCAGGCCGGGATCAACCGTCATCACCCGCTCGAGCCGGGCGTCACGTTCCTTGGTGCCATCCGCGACAATGACCATGCCCGCATGCAGCGAATATCCGATTCCCACGCCGCCCCCATGATGAAAGCTCACCCAACTGGCACCGTTCACCGCGTTGAGTGCAAAATTGAGAAGAGGCCAGTCCGCAATCGCATCACTGCCGTCGAGCATCCCTTCCGTTTCGCGGTTTGGAGACGCCACGGACCCGCAATCGAGATGGTCACGACCGATCACTATGGGCGCCTTGATCTCACCTTTTCGGATAAGATCGTTCATGGCCAGCGCAAATTCCGCGCGTTCACCATAGCCCAGCCAGCACACGCGCGCGGGTAATCCCAGATGCGGAATCTTTTCACGCGCCAGATGAATCCAGCGGCAGAGAGATTCATTATCCTTGAACATATCTAGGACAAGTGTGTCAAGGCGATCAATGTCAGAGGTTTCGCCAGATAAAGCGGCCCACCGGAAGGGTCCTCGTCCTTCGCAGAACAGGGGTCGCACATAGGCGGGTACGAATCCCGGATATTTAAACGATCCATTCTCGTCGCGAATGGAAAGCCCCGCCAACTCGGCCTGAGCCCTCAAATTGTTTCCATAATCAAATGCCACCGCACCACTTTCCTGCATGTCGAGGATGGCTTCCGTATGTTTCGCAATGGTTTCCAATGCCCGCTTTTTATAGGCTTTGGGATCTTTCTCGCGGAGTGTATCAATCTCCTGCAAATTGCCGATGGGCATATAATCGAGTAGATTATGCGCTGAGGTTTGATCCGTGACAATATCCGGCACTTCCCCGTGCTGCACCAACCAGGGATACACCTCTCCGGCATTCCCGACCAGGCCGACGGAGAGTGACCGCTTATGTGCCTGCGCGTCCCGTACCCAGCGAATCGCATCTTCCACATCTGCAGTCATGCGATCGCAGTAGCCCTCTCTCACTTTTCGTGCGATACGCTCCGGCCGCGCTTCAATGGTTAGGATGACCGCTTCATTCATCGTGCCCGCCAAAGGTTGTGCACCCGACATGCCACCCATTCCTGCCGTGAGGATAAAACGGCCCTTAAGCGTATCGGAGTTAAACTCCTGCCTGCCCACTGCTGCAAACGTCTCATACGTGCCTTGGATGATACCTTGTGTTGCGATGTAAATCCAGCTGCCGGCCGTCATCTGGCCATACATCATCAGGCCCATTTCATCGTAAATATCGAACTGCTCCTGAGTTGCCCACTTGGGCACGATGTTGGAATTAGCCAGAATCACGCGCGGCGCATCCGGGTGGGTGGGCGCGATATACACCGGTTTGCCGGATTGCACGCATAGAGTGTGATGGTCATCCAGTTTTTTAAGGATGTCCACAATTTGTGTATAAGCTTTCCAGTTTCGAGCTGCGCGACCACTTCCGCCATAAACGACAAGATCTTCAGGCTGTAACGCGACCTGAGGATCGAGATTATTCATGAGCATGCGGAGCGCTGCTTCCGTGTCCCAATTTTTACAGGACAGTTTCGTGCCTCTGGGCGCCTTGATCGGACCCTCGGGCCTGAACTCCTCAAACATGGGGCGAGACATAATCACTCTCCTTATGAAACAATTTACAGTTTCAACTGATCCTCAATCGCCTGGATCAGCGCCGCACCTTTCTCCTCATCGAATCCCATTTCCAAATACGCAATTTTTCCATCTTTGCCGATTACGACATTTCGCGGAATATAAATTTTCGCGAACATGCTGTAAATCTTCCGTTCAGGATCAGACGCCATCGGGATCGTCAGTTCTTTTCCCTTGCGGAATTTGAGGAGTTCTTCCTTTGTGTGCTCCCGCCCGATGGAGAGCTGTACATAATCCTTATCACGGAATTTCGGCCAGATTGTTTTCTCCAGTTCCGGCAGCTCTTCATTGCAGGGACCGCACCATGTCGCGAAAAAATTGAGAAGGACTACCTTGCCCTTTAGATCGGAGATTTGGATGGTCTCTCCATCCAAAGTCTGAACTGTAAAGTTTGGCGCGACTTGCCCCAGTTGAACAACTGTGGAAGTATCCGCCTCTTGTGAAAAGGAGAAAGAAGCGAATCCGAGTATAATTATCACAGATATTTTGATCATTTTGATGAGTATTATCCTTCAATTTTGGGCATTTTAAATTTTAGTTACTTTAGGCACTTTTATAACCTGAATCCATCTCCATCAAGCATACCACCCAGTTTACCCAGAACAGATCCTTCGCCCTTACGTTGGCCGCCGGCCGAAGGCGCATGCGCGATAATGCGATCCGCAAGTCTGGAAAAGGGCAGACTTTGAAGTAACACAGTACCTGTACCGCGGAGGGTCGCCAGGAACATCCCTTCACCCCCAAAGAACATCGATTTTAATCCGCCCGCCATCTCAATGTCATAATCAATCCCGGTAGTGAACGCGACAATACAGCCTGTATCCACACGAAGCGTATCATTCTCCAGCTTCTTTTTAATCACCGTGCCGCCCGCTTGCACAAATACCATCCCGTCGCCGCGAAGGCGTTGGAGAATGAATCCTTCACCTCCGAAAAATCCCGCGCCGAGTCGCTTGGTGAATGCGATACCGATCTCTGTGCCCAGCGCTGCGCACAGAAACGCATCCTTCTGGCAGAGAATTTCACCCCCGATTTTCGCCATGTCCATCGGAATGATCTTGCCCGGATAAGGTGCCGCAAACGCCACATGCCGTTTCTCCGGATGAATATTTTTAAAATGCGTCATGAAAATCGATTCACCGGTCAGAGCGCGTTTGCCCACACTGAGCAATTTCCCCATCACCCCTTCCCTCGGATTCGATCCGTCGCCCATCTTGGCTTCAAAGGTAATGCCGTCCTCCATATAATTCATGGCCCCCGCCTCCGCGATCACAGTTTCACCGCGGTCGAGTTCCACTTCGACGATCTGCATATCGTCGCCCATGATCTGGTAATCAATCTCATGACATTTCATTTCATCGCTCCTTTAATTACAATTTTTTTGATTGCTTTCGATTAATTAGTAGATATCCGGCAAGATGACAGAGAATGGCCGGAAGAGTCGCCAACTTCTTGAACCAATTGCGATCGAATAGCAGCGTCATCCCAACCCGGATACCCTTTAGAACATCCGGCCCATACGGGAACCACCAGAAGTTCTGGGATTTGGAATTCGTGTCAATATTGATAAACTGCATGTTCACCATCTCATCCAATCCCTTTTCCCCATGCATCCAACCCACTCCGCTCTTCTTGATCCCGGTCCATCCCGCTTCGGTGATGCCGAAGGAACAGACGGAATCGTTGACCATGACCGATCCGGATTCAATCTGCTGCGCGATCCGCTGCCCATGCCGGGAATTGGAGGTCCAGACCGATCCGGCCAATCCGAATTGTGAATCATTCGCCAGCCGGATAGCTTCAACGTCATCCTGTACGGATCGCACAAATACCACCGGACCGAATGCCTCGTCATCCGGGATTTCAGGCCCGCTCGGATCGCATCGAATCACAGTCGGTTCAAAGTAATACCCTTTTTTATCCTGAATGGGATTCCCGCCTGTGAGGATTTCCATTCCCGATTTTTGGGCATGCTGAACCACAGACAGAATCTTCTCAAACTGCAATTCTGTTGCAAGTGGTCCGATATCTGTATCTGGATCCATGCCGTCCCCGATGCGTAACTTCTGGGTTTTTTCTACGAGGAGATCTGTGAACCGGTCCGCGACGTTTTCGTGCATATACACACGCTCAATGCCATTGCAGTTCTGACCACAATTGTTCATCGCGCCCCAGAGAACGCCGCTTGATGAGATATCCACATCCGCGTCTTCACACACAATGGCCGGATCATGACCACCCAATTCGAGCACGATTTTTTTCAGGGAAGGAGCCCCCTGCTCCATTACGATCTGGCCCACATTCGTGCTTCCCGTGAAGAAGACTTTCTCTGTGTCTGAAAACACCAGGGCCTGGCCCACTTCAGAGCTACCATGCAAATTAATAAAAATGTCTTCCGGCACACCAGCCTGGATAAAGAGGTCTCGGATGCGATCACCCGTAAGCGGTGTATACTCCGATGGTTTGAACAGCATCGCGTTTCCGGATAGGAGTGCCGGCCCGATCACACCCAGCGGGATAAGCAGGGGCCAGTTCCACGGTGTAATATTGGTCAGCACACCCAATGGCTGGCAATGGATATAGCTTTTTCGCAGCATGAAAAAGGGATGATGCAGCCACACCCGCCGGTTTCGCAGAAACCGATGCGCGTGCTTCCAGTCATAATAGAGCAAATCCACACTGGCTTCGACTTCCACGGTCAGCGCTTCAGTAAACGGCCGCCCCATCTCAAGCGTAATCAACTCCGCGATTTCTTCGGCTTGTTTCAGAAGCAAATCCTGCGCGCGTTTCATGATCTCGATCCGCGCGTCAATGCCCTTGTCCCGCCATGCAGGATACGCTTCTCGTGCTTTTTGGACGAGATCCGGCACATCCTCAGGATGGGTATGCGGCACACGCCCCACTTCTTCCAGCGTGGATGGATTGATGGAAACAATCATATCGGTTCGGGAATCTGGAGTCATGGATTATTCCTCAGCCAGTTCCGGTTTAAATCGCAGATTCACCAGCCATCCCTTAATACGTTTGATCGGATACAGGACAAAGCCGTCAAAAATCAAAGAAGGACGCACAAGCGGCGCAAAAAGAAAGAGGCGGATCATCATTAATAGGACAATGCATTTATGGGTTGGCGGGCAGCCTGGAATGCGAACCACGTGTTTGGACTGGATATTCGGTGACGCTGCCGCGCAGTCGCCGATGAGCAGCACCCGTTTCGCCGAGATCTTCTGGATAACTTTCCCGACCAGCACTGGGATCTTGGGAAATCGTTTCAATTCTCCGGGACTGCGATCCTTAATCATATGCAGCCAGTCCAGAAAGATGCCATGACACCCGCCCGTGCAATAGGGTGTGCCGGTATGAATCTTGAAATTGGATGGAAACTGATCCACGGGCATGAATCCAAAATCCAGTTTGGAGGTAATGGCCTGCGCTTTTTCGATGGGATAATCCCCCATCACTTCAATCTCATCCAGGGAAGCCGGTCCATATTCCCGGTCAATCGCTTCCTGAATATGCTCAATTTTATGTGGATCGAGATTCAGCATTTGCGCGCACACCATATCATGCGCCACTGCGTTATCCGCAAGAATCAGGACACCGAGATCCGTGCCGTGCTGTGTCATCTGATTGCCTCCGTACGACATCCGAATGCCGTCCGTCACGATCAGATCGGGATTGGCCACTTCAAGCAGATCCACGATTTTTGCGGGCAGATCGAAATGATGATGAAACAGCCGCTCTTTTGAATCTATACTGCCGATGTTCAATTTTAAAGCTCCAGACAGCGCGTGCGAAAGCACATTGGTTTTCAGCTTCGGTGCGAAAATAAGAAAATCACGTTCTACCAGATCTTTCGCGACCGTCACATGCGGGTGCACCTTGCTCTTCTGAAGCACCACGCGCGTACGCCGGCTCTCCTCCATCGCGACCAGCCGAATGGGATACTGACGTGCCAACGCGCGATACCCGGCCCATCGATACGCTGACTGTGTGGTTACACCCAGCCCGGACTTTTCCACAATTTTTACACACTTTTCTGACGATTTTTTGAGGTTCAAGTTAGCGAGAATTCCGCCAATGACCTCGGCCCGCGTGTACCCGTCAGTGGCTACTTTCGGATGCGCCATCACCAGGTTGGGTTTGATCGTGATTCGGCCCGAAATGGGTTTCGTAAGCGCGAGCTGGCTCAATCCCTCCCGGATGACATCTTTAATATCTTCGGCATGATAGGCAGAGCAGTTGCCAAGAAAAACACGGGGCTTTCGCATGAAGATTCCTTATGTCAATTCGCAGGTTGTTTTACTTATGTATCACCATAATTATTAGAGGATTAGGACATCTCACTATACATAACATTTACACTTCATTTCTCTGGCAGGATTCAACCACCCTCTCATCACTTCAAGGATTTATTTGCCTCTCACATCTTCATCAAACCGGATTTGTACCTTGTTCGTTGTACACTCATCATAAAATTCGAATCTCTGAAATAAATGAGATTAAATGGATGTATATTTGTCCTTCAATTACTTTTAAACCACAACGTATACAACGAAATTTATCGTAAAACTCGGACACCCTCAAATTATAACCTTGCTTCGCTTACCAACAAGTTATCCACATCTTGTTCACAGGGAAATAATGTATAATTTTAGCTGCGATCTATCTTACAAACAATATTAATTCTCTTTAACAATTAACTCTTTTAAATCGACATCTTCTTGTTCTATTAAAGACCATTCTGAAAAATCATTACCTCCAAGATATTTTCTCTCTGAAATCATAATCTGCATCTTAAGTTGCTCTTTATCCAAAGTATATTCTATACGTTGCGAGTCTTCCATCGGTTCACACCCAACCCCTTTTTCATATAATTTTCGAATTGAGAAAGAGGGGCTTAATAAATCAATCCACACACTTTCCCATCTCCCTTCATCAGACATAATATTCTTGCCAATTAATAAGTGTCCTTTATCTTCAACTTTTATTATGGCTTCAACTGTTAATTTACCCAGACTAGCCCCATATAACTCTTCAACTAAGCCTTTTAATGAAAGTAAGACACCATCTATTTCAAATATGGCAAAAACATATGGTATAAATTCCCACCCAAATACACTACGCATGACCACAAGCATCTGATTCGAATCTTCCAATAAATAACTATCTTGAACCTGAAAAAAACCATAATAATGATTTTTGTCCATTTTCGGACGTTTATCGAGCATCAAACGCGTATATTCTTCAATCATTCTTTTATTATAAATGATGGAATACGCCTCAAATTTATTGCTTATCACAGCTTCTTTAACTGGTATTTTATACGATGAAGATGGATTGTGAGAGTATTTTATTTCTGCAACAATCCTATCTAATTCATCCATATTAATACTTACATGTCCACCAACAATGCGCTCTTTAAGTCCAGCTTTTATAATTCCTTCATTGTAACCTTCCTGATATCCTTCGTCATAACCTTTTTTGTATGCCTTTTCTTCATACCACTCTTTTGCATTCTTATACCCTTCAGCGTAGCCATTTTTATAAGCCTTATTTTTTGTGTTAATTACTTTTTGGGCCTCACAACTTTGAAAAACAATTAATAGAAAGACTAGTACAATGAATCGAAAGCTTGGTAAAATCACACGAAAAGTCATGATCTATCTCCTTACATTCTACTGCACCCCATACACCAGCATCGTATCCATCGGCTGTTCAGAACCCGGCTCACGAATCCGTAAAATCACAGTCTCGTCCGTGGGGTAATAGGTCAGAAACACATCCTTGAGCGGCGTCAGGTCAAACCGAAGTGTATCAATCACAATCGCGTCACAGGGATCATCATGATCATCGTGAGACAGAAACACATTCGTCTGTACTGGGAAAGACTCCATAAAACAATGGCATCCAAATAAGGCATAGTCGTGAACTTCACACCCGCCGCCCGACTCCGCGACCAGCATCAGCGAATCACCCTCAAGTGCCACATCCTTAATCCCCGCGGGATCTTCATGCAGCGGAATATCATTTTGATCTGGATATATTAGAATCGTATTCATAGAATCGACAACAACCGGGTCGTCATTATCCGGCGGGTCCGTGACCGGATCAAGATTTCGAATGCAGCCCATCAAAAGCAGTATTAAGATAAGGAAGAATCCGACAGAAGTTGTGCGTTTATTACACATAGCCCAACCCTCCTTTCGGTTTCAAACTAATCGAAAATTCTCTGAATTGCAACCGGTTTCCCACTGAATTTCGACTTAAAAGCACAGCTATAAAAAAGGTTGACTGTTCATCCTGTGATGTTGAAACAGCAAAGACTATTCAATCGTAATCGCGATTAAATAGGGTGATGCCGTGGTCATGGTTGAAACAAAATCAATGGTGTTTATCTTTGTATCAGGCAATGGGTTCAGCCATGTATATTTAAAAATCAGGATATTGCTTCCGACTGCCTTTGTGGCCTCATTTTGTCCCTTCCAGGCCACTTCAGCGTTTTTAGGAGTGGGATCACCCGGGGCGGTCCACCAATCCCTTAAGGACTGTAAATAAAGAATCGGAATATTTTTGATTTCCCCATTCTCGTAATGAATCACATACTCACCGATTTTTTCATTTTCATTGGCCCACCATGAAGACGCATGGAGAAAATGGATCTTCTGCCCCTTTTGTTGAACTTTAATGTTTTCAACGGTAATTGGATAATAGGCCTTTTTTTCGGCTTCATCCATTTCCGATTCATCATAGAGATTGAGTCCGGCCAATTGAATCAGACCCCTGACATCAAAATCGACACCGACAAAAGTCTGCACTCCTTTGGGCAGAGGCTGTAAATTCGCGCCCGCAGTAACAAGCCAGTCATCATCTAAAGCAGCGGTATAATATGTTGATAAGTCGATTAAATTGGGGCGTACCAGAGAACCTCTTTTTGGAATAAGGCCATCTCGCTTCAATATTTCTTTAGCCGGATTGTTCGCATCGCTGGTTTGCATCGTAGTAGTCCCTTCGTTTTTATGATTACAGAACAAGGAAAATGAAAGGGCAATCGTGAAGAGGGTGATACCTATTCTTCCTGGAAGAGCTGATGTGTTTTTCAAAACAATTTCCCTTTGGTCATCGTCGGCGCCTAGATTATACCAGTACAGTTTAAACCGAAAGCAGGTTCGATTCACTTGTTTAAAATTCAGAGCTGATTACAAAATATTCTTAAGTCATTACCCGATCAAATCAACAGGGTATGGATTGACATTGAACATAAGAAATTTTCGATGTAGATCTTCCACTCACATCGATTGTGAAACTAATCCGAAATTGCGCAAATTAGATTCATCGCCTTGTCAATAAATATAAAACCGAACATTTTAAAATGGAAGCTTTAATTATAATCCAATCTATGGAAATCTTTTAGCAAAGGGCAACATCTCTCTGAATCCCGACCACTATTTGTAGAAAAACCTTGAAATCAAGGAATTAGTTATTAGATTAAACATATATCATTACAGAGGGCGTCTTTTACCGACCTACAATCTGAAATGGATTCTTCATTTAAAAAAATACCAGAACTGAAATCTGCAGCCAGAATCTGTGTTCTGTTGATTCTGTTGTTTATAAATCATTGGGCACAGGCTGTAGAACCAGAAAATTCCGAGAATGGGGAGATCCTTATTGAGGATTCCTTTGACGTTCTCAGCGATGACTGGCAGGGTGTCTGGCTCAACGGGACCGGCGATCCGGTGCAGCCGTTTCTTGAAAATGGACATCTTGTAATAGAATTAAGTGATCCCTCAAATAGTTTTGCTTTCTATCATTCCACACCTGTTTCCAGACACTTTTATGCAGAAGTATCCTTTGAACCGGATAATGCAATTGGACTGGCCCTGATCCAGGAGAAAAATGGGAACCCCGATCTTGATAATTATACATCCATTATCATTGAACTAACTTCTGCCGGTGAAAAATATGTCCGGGTCGAAGATCGCCAAAACGGACAGGACCATGTTTTAGACAACACAAACAGCTTGTCCCCTGACAGATACAATCATCACCTGAATTTTAATTTTTCTGTTCCCTTTAACACAACCAACCAGAAGATTCGAATTTTCAGGGATGACCTCTCCGGATTCTTCCATTATTATTATGCGGTCAGACAGAAAATCCGGGGCCAATGGGTTGAGGGTTGGATGGAACTGGCACCCTCTCGTGATTGGGGACATTCAGATCAGCAATTTTATGTGGCACTCCTCGTTCATCCTGATCAATCCCTACCTGTTCAGATCTTTTTCGACGATTTCTTCGTCATTCAAAAACCTGTTCAGGACATTGACGACAGAGAAACCGGTTTTCAGGCAACCTGGCGGGACTTCAACTGGTCGGGTCAGTTTGGTAATGCCCTGGTTATTTCCTTTGACGAATCCTTCGCCTTTCATGGGCAGGATATCAAATTCGTGTTTTGGGAAGCGACACAGTTCATTCCCGTCTGGCATCTCAACAATCAACTGCTCTACTCCTATGAATTTGTCGAAACCTGGGGCGGGGGAATCATTGGTTGCCACGAACCCATGTCGGACCGGCTGCTGCGCTGGTCCAGTGTGGATCTTGTTGAAGACAATGAGGTCCGAAAGGTTGTACACTGGCATTATGTGCTATGCAATCCTGATTATCAGATTCCTGGGGGGACCGCGGGATTGGATTTTCCCGAAGTCGACGAATGGTATACAATTTATCCGGATGGAACAATCCTTCGGAAAATTCAATATTTCCCCAAACTTGATTCAGATTTCAATAGTTGGCATGAACTGACTGAGCTGATTGTAATCGCTGGATCCGGAAGTAATCCCTCTGAGCACCTTAATACACCCGCATTATCTGTTTCAAATCTGGATGGCCTGAATGTGGATTTTTATCCCAACCGTCAATTTATATCTTTGACCAATAGCTGGGACCAGATTATTACTACTGCCCATTTTACTGATGCTCCGGATGCCTATTCGGTCTTTTCCCATGATCCTGAAGTTCCAGAAACTTATGCTCATTATCCCATTGTTTTTGATCTATCATGGCACAACACAACCTATCAAATGTGCCACTGGCCTGTCGGTCTGGAACCCTACCAGGAGCCCTGCAAAACACACGGGACCTGGAAATCACAGGTCTCTCATACCAGCCTGATCGGTGCGGGTGTCTACGAAGGACAGAATTGGTCGCAATACACCAAAACGGATTCAAGAGGCCGAAAATATCGTGAGTGGATATCTCTGATCGGGCTTAATCAACCGGGTGAGAGCGAAACAGTGCTCAATCGGATCCGGGACTGGCTCCATCCTGGCCAAATAATACTTTTAGACTCTACCTGTATTTATGAAGGATTTGCTCATGATATGATGGAATATCGATTGAAGATGACTCCCGGAGAGAGTTCCTGTAAATTTGATTTGTTGATACCCGACTCAGATGATGGTAAAGACCGCGTGCTTAAAAATCCTGTATTTCTGATTGAAGATTGGGGAAACCGTCCTGCCCATATATCTATAGACGGCAGCACCCTAACAATGGATAAACAATTCAAAACCTCAAAATCTGACAGTGCCATGCTGATTTGGATTAACCAGACTTTTGAGTCGCCTGTTTCGATTTCTGTTTCGGACACACTAATTTCTAACGATCAGACCGGATTCATCATGCTGCAGCAAAATTATCCCAATCCATTTTTTGAAAACACAACTTTATCCTATATACTGCATGAACCCGCATTTGTCACGCTCAAAATCTACAATATCTCCGGACAATGCGTGAGCACCTTATTAGAAGGCATGAAAAATCCAGGCACGCATACTCTAAAATGGGCACCATTCAATGAAACTTCCAGCGGGTTGGCAGGTGGGCTCTATATATGCCACATCCAGGCCAATGACTACACCGATTCAAGAAAAATATTAATGGTAGAGTAAAATATCATACACAAAACCTACATTAACAGGAGGAACGAATGAAGAATCAAAAATGGTTCACGCGGATTTATCTGGTGGGTTGTCTGACGATGTTGTTATGCGTCTTTCTCAATGCCCAGGAAATGATTGTCAACGGCACGTTTGACAGCGACGAAGGCTGGACTGTCTACGATATGGGTGGCAACACGCCATCGATAGCAGATTTTGCGGTCGATGACGGTTCCGGCCCTGCAGCAGGTGAGGGGCCCTACCTGGAACTTGTCGGGGAAGACACCTACACCAACATCTTTGTTTTCCAGGCACTGACTCTTGAAGCGGGTACAACCTATGAATTGAGTGGTGCTTTTAAAGATTTAACGGAAGGTGACCTGATCGATCTGTGGTGTGAAATTTACATCAGCGATGAAGAACCAGTTGATGGGGTTGATTATAAACCACCGAATGAAGCCAATACAGATAAATATATATCATTCAGCACCTGGGACTATTGTGCTGCCGGCATAGACGGCACATTCCAGGACGACGGCTGTGTAGGCTACCAAACGCCCTATTATACTCCCCCCGGGAATCCCGGGGAAGAAGTCACGATCTATTTGGGAATAAAAGCGGGAGTATGGGCTGATTATTCAACATTCTATGATATAGCAATCGACAATATAAGTCTGATTGTAGAAGGGAGCTCTGCTGTAGCACAGGAAAATGAATCACTGGAGGGCTTTACCCTGTATTCCAATTATCCAAATCCATTCAATCCGACAACTACCTTACGCTTCACACTTCCGGTATTGTCCCGGGCAATCCTATCCGTTTACGATATCAATGGACGACTCGTCCGAAAGCTTATGAATGAAAACTTAACCCCGGATACATACTCTCTGGACTGGGATGGAAAAAACGACAGAGGAGATGAACTGCCAAGCGGTGTGTATCTGAGTCATCTGCAAGCAGGAAAATTATCACAAACTCAACGCATGATCCTGATGAAATAAAAAGGTACTACTTTGGAGGATAGACTAATTAGTCTATCCTCCATTATATCATTTACAGAACCGCTGGTCCCTCCTTGATGCGCTCAACCAGGTTGTCTGACGGCGGACCAAGCGTCTTGCGATGCTGTTCCACCATCTTCTGAATTTCCTTGATCACCTTGGGATAATCTGCAGCGATGTTATATTTTTCTGAGGGATCTTCTTCTATATTAAATAACAAGGGCGGATCATGCAGCTTGAATTGATTGTCTCTCTGATAACTCAGTTCTGTCATGAAATGCGCCTTGTATGGCCCTTTACGCGCCGCGTACACCCGCTGACCGCGATAATAAATCATCTCTTCGCGCGGGGACTCCTTGCCCTTAAACAGGGTGCCGGAAAGATCCTTGCCGTCAATCTCCCGGTCATCGGGCATGTCAGCGCCAGCCAATACGCAGAAGGTCGGCATCACATCCATAGTACAGCCTATACCCATTTCAACTCCCGGCTGGATCTTCCCCGGCCACCAGAAAATCGTGGGCTCACGCATCCCACCCTCAAAAGTCGTGCCCTTGCCATTACGAAGCGGCCCGGCCGAACCGCCATGTTGATCAAAAAGCAACCACGGACCATTATCGGAGGTGAACACCACGAGCGTATTCTCGTCCAATCCCTCTTTTTTCAGAGTGCGGACAATCTCACCCACACTCCAGTCGATCTCCTCGATCACATCCCCGTAATACCCGCGCCGGCTGGTACCCTTGAACTGTTTAGATCGAAACAGCGGGATATGCGGCATGGTGTGCGCCAGATAGAGGAAAAAAGGCTGATCCTTATTTGTCTGGATGAATTGGACAGCTTCCTCGGTGTATCGCTTGGTGATCTCACCCTGTTTGGCGGGACGTTCGATCACTTCTTCATTCCGCATGAGCGGCACATTGTAATACTCTGGTTTGGGATCCATCTCATCTTTCACGCTCATGTGACGGATCTTGTCCATGTCATTGCTGTACGGAATGCCGAAATAAGAGTCGAATCCATGCGAGGTAGGAAGGTATTGCGGTAAATGTCCCAGATGCCATTTACCCACACAAGCCGTGGCATAGCTTTTGGATTTCAAAGCAGTCGCAATCGTGATTTCGGTTTCAGGCAAACCACCTGCTGAATCGGGAAAAAGCACACCCCGCTTGTCACTGCACATGCCGCTTCGGACAGGATAACGCCCGGTCATCAGTGCCGCCCGGCTGGGGGTGCACACCGGAGCAGCCGCGTAAAATTGGGTCCAGCGCTGGCCCTCGACAGCCATGCGGTCAAGATTCGGCGTACGAATGGTGGGATGCCCGAAACTTCCCAGGTCGCCGTATCCCAAGTCATCACAAAAAATAAGGACAAAGTTCGGAGGCTTCTTCCCGTCCGCGCAAGACATGAAACCGGACAGCGCCAATGCCGCAGATCCCGCCGCTGCAGTTTTTATAAATGTTCTTCGGGATTGTTCGGACTGTTTCATGATTCACCCCTCCTTCTAATCATTAAAAATGGAGATTCTTTTAATTTATAATTCATCATTCAACATTCAACATTCAACATTTTAGCCACCCTTTCAATCACCTCAAACCCCATTCGCCCGTTATGATACGGCCCCTTCCATGGTGAGACCTTGGGCTGATCTTCGTTGACCTCACCATCTCGGGTGACTGACCAGAACCACTCGCCATGCTCATGATCGATGATTTTATTCTGGATGAACTTCCAGGAATTCACACACGCGTTGAGAAATTTTTGATCACCGCTGAGCTGCCACGCATTGAGAAATCCAACCACTGCTTCAGCCTGCGGCCACCAATGCTTGTTCGGATCAGCCACCTCTCGAGGATTCTCCTCATAGAACATCCCGCCATCCGGATCCACACCCTGTTCGAGGTTCAGCGCGGCCATCTCGACTGCCAGATTGCGGACGCGCTTGAGAAGTGTTTCATCCCCCAGTACCTCCGCACCATCAAAAAGCAACCAAGACGTTTCGACATCATGCCCATAGGAGACCGCATCGGAAAGTGTGTTCCAGTCCTTGTCAAAAAAGCAGTCCATGTGCCCGTTGTCGGGATTATAAATTTTATCAAGATGGATTTCGATCAGCAGTTTCAATTTGGATGCCACCTTTTCATCGGGCCAGACCCGAAGCAGGTTGGTGTATGATTCGAGTATATGCAGATGTGTGTTATAGGTCTTGGCCGCCGAAATCTCGCCCTCACCCAGATGGAAATTCTCCATCACAGACCAGTCACGGTCACAGAAATCATAATACCCGAGCCCCGTCTTATCCACGGCATTGGATTCAATCAGCTCAAATAGATGTTTGGCCGTATCCAGGCTGCGCTGTGAGTCGGTCGCCCGCACATGCTCGCTCAACGCGTAAATCGTAAATGCCTGTCCATACACTTTTTTATCCAGTTCGAGGGGATTGCCCTTCGCATCGAGCCACCAGAAATAACCATCATATTCAGAATCTTTGAACCGGGTCATCAGATAGTCCAATGCCCGCTCTGCCATGGGCAGATACTTCTCATCTTTAAGGACGCGGGCCGCCGCCGCGTACGTCCACAGCATACGAGAGCAAACCACCAGGCTTTTAGCTCCATCCGGATCAATGGTCAAATCATTCGACATCTCTCCGATAAATCCGCCATGTTCCTTATCGATTGTCTTCTCCATCCAGAAGGGGAGGATATCCGTGATAAGTTCCTCAGTGATTTCATCTTTCAATTTCTTTAAAACTTCGACGGACATATATGCTCCTTGTTGTTATTTCATAAGGATTTGATGAAGCTTAATCCAATTTTAATTCTGGAACCTGTTCCACAATCTGAAGGATCTCTTCAACACGATAATCTTGATCCAGGCAGGATTGAAATGCCTCGGATGCCTCACCGGACTGGCCAAGCATCAAATGGACCAAACCCAACTGAAACCGGGCGTCTAAAAACTCAGGGCGAACAGACAATAGAATTTGGATCCATTCCAGCGCATCCTGCGCCCGGCTCTTTTGCATCAAGGTAAGCCCCAGAAAATACTGGCTCAGGATGTCTCCTTGCTCGGCTGGTGATCTTAGTGCTTGCTCCGCCTGATCTATTTGCCCTGACTCGAGATATAACATGCCCAGATACCGATAAAGCCGGGCATCAGATCGTCTCGTTGTGAGTGGAAGGAGCACTTCAATCGCTTCCGGAATTCGGCCCGCAATGCGTAAATAACTGGAGAGCGCATCCCGATAACGGAATGAATCGGGGTCCCGCTGCACCGCTTCGTGTAGGGATTCAATACCCGCCTCTCTCTGCCCAAGATAATTGAACGCCAGATCTCCCGCTAAATACGCCAGCTCAGCCAGATATAGATTATCTACTTTCTTGAGAAGGGGAGCTGACCTGACTTTCAACTGTATGAAACTCTGTACAATTGCTGGGTTCACTACCGGCTTCACCACACGGCTGAACTCTGTGGAGGTCCGGTCATCTGATTCAGGAGATGTTCCATCCGAATAAAGGTGGAGTGCGTCATCCCCGCAGATGAACCGTGCAATCAAATGATCCACATCCAGCGGATCAAGCAGCAGCGAATCCGCGACCAGATGCTGCATATCCGGATGACTGAAAGCTGACTGCCAGCGATCATAATCCACTGTAATTGTTTTACCGGATCCGACCAAAATCAAGTTCGATATGCCGCTCGAATAGAGTTGGGCATGGGGAAAAACAGAAACGAACGCCGAGATCAATCCTTTGAACTCCGATTCCGTCATCCAGTTGGTGGTTAGCCACTGGCATAAGATTCCGCCCGGATTGAGCCGATTCGCGCACAGGGCATAAAATTCCTTGGTATATAGAAACGGACTGAACCGTGCGTGAATCGAGTTGGAGGAGATCACATCATATGTGCTGTCCGTGTATTGCAGATAATTGCGACCATCCTCAAAAATCAGATTGAACCTGGAATTGTGGGCAATACGATCATTCACACCGTGATAGCAGGAGTCGGACGCGAGGGAAACAGTCTTGCTGAGTTCCACACAATCAAGCCTCTCTATTTCAGGCAACAACAGTGACCGGGCTGCCACACCCATGCCAAGCCCCACGGTCAGCGCTTTTCGCGGTTTGGGATGAAGCAGTGTCGGGATCAATCCGCGCATTTTATCAATCACCAGATCACTTTCGCCAAATGCAGAGAGTGACCCGTTGATTGCGAGCCGCCGTTCACCATCCAGAATGTCAAAAGCGGATACAATCGCGGCCGGTCCTTCGGCGTGGAACACGAGATGATCCTCCGTCTTTTTACCCTGCCACACCGGCCAGTCGGATTGCCTCTTGTTGAATTGCTGAAGGCTTCCCACTCCGAGTAAAATAGCAAGAACCATTGCAATGCGGATTGAGTGTCGCGATTGTGAATCCATCAGAATCAACACAACACCCACACCCACACTGATCAATGCAATCATTTCTGAGGATCGAAACATACCTATTTTTGGAATAAATAAAAATCCAGCGATAAATGCGCCGAGAATGGATCCTGCAGTGTCCAGGAATCCCAAACCACCCAATCGTCTGCCCAGATGCTGAATGGAATCACAAAGCAGTCGGCTGAAAATCGGAAAGGTCATGCCCATCAAGATCACGGGAATGAGAAGCAAGCTGAAGAAGATCCCATACTCCCTACCCAGTGTTGCCCACCACGATTCAGGATAGTGCATACGGAGCGTCATAAATTGTGTGCCGACCCGCAAAAGCAATGGGGCAATCAGCAATGCAGACAAGCCGATCATGGCTTCTATCCATCCGAGGAGAAGGATCAGCCTTCGGCTGCGGTCAATCCAGCGTTTGACTAAAAGGCTGCCAGCGAATAAGCCGAAAAGAAAGGCGCAAAAAAGTGTGCTGGTCATGACCAGGCTCTTATCTGCGGAAAAATGGCCGAGCATGCGCATCCAGGTGACTTCATAGGCCGTAGCGCAAAATCCCTCGAGGATCAATGCGGTCAGCAGAACAGCAATCCAGATACGGTGTTTAGGCAAATTAGCGGGAGGATGGAACTCCGTTTCCTCCAATCCGGTATCGCTCGCGCTGATGGAGGATTTAAATGATTTTTTCAGGACGAAGGAGAACAGCAAAAAACCATTGAACACATTTAACGCGATACCGAGAGTCACTGTGCCTTGCATGCCAAGCATTCGGATCAGGAAGAATCCCGCAAGGAAACAGCCCAAAAACGCACCGGCGTGATATACCGCATAGAGCCCGCTGATCTGCGTGCCAATCCGTTTGGATGAGCGGATCAGCACCTTACCGACCACAGGCAACCCACCGCCAATTATCGAGGCGGGAATGAGGAGCAACGCAAAGCTTAATATAAAACGGATCATGCTTCGAAATGCCAGGGAGGTCGCTTCCGGAGAAGCCAGATGATGGGCAGAAGTCATGAGCAGCGCGAGCATTTTGGGGAAAGCCAGCGCATAGAGAGCAAGAACGATTTCAAAAAACAAGAGGAGAAGAATGGGGCGTTGGATACGATCTGCTATCCGACCCCAGACCAGACTACCCAAGGCAATGCCCGCCATGAATGCGGTCAGCACAGTGCTCACGGCAAAAACCGTGACTCCGAAAACCAGTCCGAGCATGCGTAACCAAACCAACTGATAGATCAGCCCGGCCATGCCCGATAGAAAAAAGACCAGATGCAGAATCCCGGAGGGCCCGAATAAAGAAAGTGTCTGTTTGGATAAATATGGTTTTTGAGCCATGAACATAACTTTTAATAAGCTGATCGAAATAAATCCGATCCGGTGGAGTATAACGAATATTCTAGGATCGGCCGATCATCCGTTAAAAACGGCACAGAAGGATCCATATAAACTTCATTGATGTATTGCTGATCAAAGATATGCCGCTGGGACAACTGATCAAAAGTCTGAATTGAGCCGCGCTCAAGATCCTGTTGAAAAACCGGATGGGTCTCGATCTTGTGCGTTACTTGTTCACGATCCATCCTGATTGGTTCCATTGAAGCAGCCATGTAAACCGTACCGCGATATCCAAGAAATCCTTCGACATAGGGAAACACGTCCCGTAATGTTTTAAACAACATCTTGCCGCCCACCCCGTACAGATGCACCATAAACAGACCATTCGGCTTGAGGCGCTCTCTGGCCAGCTCAAAATATTCACGGGTGTAACATCCGGCGCTTCCAGGCAGATCCGACTTTGAAACATTCGAAACGATAATATCATATTTTTTTGATACATGTTTCAGATAATATCGGCCGTCCGCAATAATAAGAGAGGATTTCGGCTGGTTGATAATATCATTATTATATGCATGAAAAATGGATGTCGCTTTCACTGCACCCGAGAAAAGCTCAATAGATTCCACAGTTTCAATCTCGTCATAAACAGCAAGCGATCCTGATGTGACACCGAATCCCAGACCGATCACCAGCGCGTCTTTCGGCGCGGGATGTAAGAGAAGCGGCAGATGTGCCTGAAAGCTCTGAACGGATTCGGCCGAGGTGTTGCCAGTCGGAAACGAAAGCATCGAATTCCCGCCATACAGATAATATCCCATTTCTCCTTTATAAACCGTAATCAGCGCAGATGCATCTTCATCAGCGAAGAGAAGCTGCTTGCCTTCACGCGGCCACGGATAGGCCTGCTTTGAAACCGCCAGTGTGGAGATGAGAATAATCGCGACTGCGGGGATGGATGCCATAATCATGCGTGTTTTATTGGATTTTTCAGCCAGTGCAAAGTAGACCGCGACTCCGGCGATCAGCAATGAAACCATGACCATTCCAACCATGCCCGCGTAAGTGCCTGCCAGAGGCAGAATGAGAAATCCCGTAGTCAGCGATCCCAGCACATTGCCGACTGTATTAAACGCGTAGGCTTTGCCCACTTGCCCTGAAATAACTCCGCCGGATCGGCCAAGCGCTCTCACTACACAGGGAAAAGATGCGCCGAAAGCAATCGCAGGCAGACACATTAAAATGAAAGCCTCAATAAAACGGATGGACACGATCTGCCATGAATTTGTGAATCCCAATCCCGCTTCTATTTGATTTGCAAACTTCAGAATTTCGGGGAAATAGATAATCGTAGTCCCAGCGGAAATCCCGGCCAGAATCTGAAGAGATGCAAACCAGAGCCATTCCCTGCCAGTCCGGTCAATCAGACGGCCAATGAGCAGGCTGCCAATCCCGATGCCAAGTATAAATGCCGTCAGCATCGTCGTAGACGCAAAAATCCTGTCGCCAAGAAGATAGGAAGCCAAACGGGCGTAAAAGATTTCATATCCAAAAGAGGTGAAGCCGGAGAGGAGGAGTAACGTAAGAAGGAGTACCGGCTTACCGGATGGTTTTTCGGTTGTGGAAGGAGCCGGGGCCTGAACCGGATTCGCACCATCCTGAGCGGCGACTTTATGGGCGATCATGATTGCAGCGAGTGCCACAATCCCGTTTAAAGCCACAGCCACATCATTCGTGGCTTCAAGACCGAGCAGACGAATCAGAAAATATCCTGTAACAAAAGTGCCACAGGCGGCGCCCAGAACATTGGCCCCGTAAAGCACGCCAATGCGGCGTCCGAGCGTCTCGCGTTGCTGTGCGATAAACTGGGAAAGCACGGGCAATGTCCCCCCCATAAGAAAGGTAGGAGGAAGAAGCAGTAGAAAAGCGATTCCGAACCGCAAGGCCATGGCTCCGATTTGCGAGGGATCCACCACGCCAATCGCACCAATATCCTTTATATGATTTTGAAACACGATATGCAGGATGTAACAGAAAATCGCGGTGCCCAATTCAAGCATTGCGAAGAGAAACAGGGGATTTCGATTCTTGGTCTTCCACTTGCCGATCACATAACTGCCCAGCGCCAAACCCGTCATATAGGCAGCGAGTACGGTGGAAAGGGTATAAACCGTATTACCGAGGATAAAGGAGAAGGTTTTAATCCAGAGCACTTGATAGATCAATCCGGCAAAGCCGGAAATAAAAAAAAGTCCTAATACTATAAGTGCAACTGGTGACATTGGGGCTGCCTTTATTTCATACAAATCTGACTGTGTATTTCAAAGATAATAATTTTAAAGTAAAATACAACCCCTGGCTGAAGACAATTTTATTTAAACATACACCCCCTCACAAGAGTTACATTTGAAGGATGAGGGGGTGTAAAATGAATCGCTTAAGATTCAATTATCTATTAATGATCAGTAAGGGATTTCTTTTTGTAGCCAGCTGGAATGGTAAACAGATCACTTGAAAAATTCTGCTCTTTCACTTCTAATAATTCAGAGGTGGATTTCACATTACTACCCATGATCTGATTGCTGCTTTTCTGGAGCACGGTCACACCCTTAACCTTTTTCATTTCAACCATCATATTCTCAAGCGATCCCGCCATTCCAGGTTGCTGCGCCATCATAGCCATGGCAAATTTCTGATACACATCCATATCGACCTTGATCTCTTCAGAGGCCCAGATCTCCGTGGTCAGATCGCCCATTACAGTTTCAAGCGTTTGAAGGTATTTCTGACAGTTCCACTGCCCGATCTTTTGCTTCTCACCCGTGGGCTGGACAGTCATTTTCATCTGCATCATGGATTGCATCATCTGCTGCATGCCTTCCATGTCTTCAGCACTGGCATCAGATCTGCCCCCCATCATCGCCTTCGAGATATCAAGAGACATCTCGGTCACCGTCTTTTCAGTATGATCGAGCGTGGTCAATGTATTGGTTTTCATGTCAATGATCATGGTCAGCGTGCCCCGGTCCGTGCGAACCCGGTCCGCAGTAATCCAGATTTCATTGATGGATGCTTCCGCCGGCTGCGACTGCCCCATCATTTGAAAGGCATCCTGCGAAACACGCTGCTTCATGTACACATCCGCGCGAAGGGATGAGATCATGAGTAAAAGGATGAGCATAATAATAAAACGGACTTTCATGTGTGCCTCCTTGAAATTATTACATAATGATATGGCGCTATTTTATAAGAACCATTTTCTTGACTTCATTGTATGAATTAAATCTTAATCGATAGAAGTAAGTTCCCGAAGGCAAATTATGGTTTCTCCAAACAGCCAGGTGAGTTCCTTTTCGATGAAATCCATCCGCAATAATATCTACAATTTCACCGCGGCTGTTTAAAATTTCTAATCGCGTTTTTCCATTCTCTGGCAGAATGAACTCAATGGATGTCGAGGGATTAAATGGATTCGGATAGTTCTGCCGTAGAACAAAGCTTTCCGGTATGCT
This sequence comes from Candidatus Zhuqueibacterota bacterium, assembly GCA_013202295.1. GTDB lineage: Bacteria > Zhuqueibacterota > QNDG01 > QNDG01 > JABMRT01 > JABMRT01. The sequence continues at coordinate 13,348 of JABMRT010000236.1, read as the reverse complement.
TGTTGAATGATCATCAACAAGCGATGTTTCATACTCATACGGTTCATTGCATAGATGATATTGATCTTCACCTGGCTTTGTTAGATATTTGGTTCGGAGACCAGTACGTTCAAAATTTGTTATATCAGAAAGAGTCGCTTCTCCACTTTCATTCCATTCATATAAAGGAATTTCTTCAGGATTAAATGTGTTGATAAAGTCGCGTTCTTTTGCGTTATGAAAAAGTCCGAAATTTCCGGGCTCATGTCCGCCAAGCCATTTTCCGATGATATCCACATAAAAAGCATTTTTACCGAAGATGATTATATTGGTCATAAAATCCTGGGCGACACCACCATGCGGACCGTGATAAAAGCCATCTCCATCCCGCCCGTAAATGCCTTCAATTATATTTAATCCCGGTTTTAAAATAGAATTATTATCCAGGCAACGTGTGACCCATGTCTCCATGCCTTTTCCACCAGTGAAATCCAATCCGCTTACATCCCATCGTGGAATACCTGCATCTCTATGACGATTATAATTATCCGCAATCACATTAAATGCATTGGGTTGTATATGGGCAGAATCAATGCCCATTGATGCACCAAATGCTGAACAATGGCTTACATACGGTGAGGCGATGCTTCCCTGAAGATTCTTGGCGCAGAGAGTCAATCCCATGCCATGGGCTTTAAATTTTGCGATATTCAGCAGCCAGCTATTCGGCGCATTCATGGGCCATAAATAGGGGATACGATTAAACCATACACCCTCAGGAACATCCACCCATTGCAGTTGTGGATTTCCAGCACCCAATTGGATATCGACACCGGTACGATCTCTCATCGCACCGTACCCCGCTTTTTCAATATTTTCGGAACCATTCGCATCACGAATATAGAATTGCTCGGCATTGATACCCAGCGCTTTCATGCTTTCGATGACACCTTCTACAAAATTTACATCGGTCACAATGCCCATCACTTGTTCAAAATCTACATTCGGCGGTGCGTCCCACTGCCATGAGGTCAAATTTGGTTTAATGGGGAACAAATGACTCAATGGCACACCTGTGGTTTCGTCATCCGTCAGTTGGAATACAGATTGCCCGAACAGTTGACCTGCCTGTTTAACTGCCTCGGAATTTGTCTTTACATCCACATCGGTTCTCATGATAAAAACTGCATTGGGATTTTGTTCAATAAAAGGATGGATTGCAAAATAATCCGCGGCTCTTTTTGAACGATATTCCGAAGCATTCAATGGATTGAGAATAATCCCACCCGTTGCAGCTCCCGCAATTTTTAAGAATTCTCTTCTCTCTATCATGAGGATGACTCCATTATGGTATTATATAACTAGGATAATTGAAAATGCTCTCTGATTATTGATGCTTCTCTACAATCTCCCTTTCCATTTTTCCAGCCAAATTATAACTGGTCACCATGGATAGCATCAATATGATGCACTTGATCAGAGCCCAAACAATAAAGACATTTCCGTTTATAAATCCAATGAGTGTTACAATAAACAATCCAAAAACTACCGGAAAAGCAGTTAAAAGGATAACAACTCTTCGTTCTATTGGTTTTCTGACCGCCCATATGAGAAGACATGTCCAGCCGGTCATTAAGGTGCCTGCAATTAACAGAATTGATCTGGTCTGTAAATCAGGATTGAAATCCGCGTTACCAACTAGAGCGCCAAATACTGATGGGAAAAGTAATCCAACTGCCCAGAGTGCATCAGCACCTATTCCCAACCAATATGGAAATTTTATCCAAAACAATCTATTCTTTAGTTGATTCATAACAACTCCTTTGATTTGTCCAATGGAGGAGATTGAGCCGAGATTATAATCTTAAACCAGAATATACAATCACAGCAACTCCCCAATAAAGATAAAATCCCCAGAAATAGGTGTAATAGGCCAAAGGACCATAGGTCGGGTAAGTATACTCCTTTTCCATCACCCAGAAAACGATGCTGAAATAAATTGAAAGAATTCCCAGGGCTATCCATAAGATATAACCCCATTGCTGTCCGAGTAGCACGCCGATATTGCTAGCAACAAGGAGAGGCATGATAACAAGCCAATCCGCCCAGGCGAATGCGTACGCCGATTTAAAATGGGTCCGGTCTCGCCATTCTTCACCCTTACCGATGAGAATGTCTTTGGCCTGTTGGCTTTTCGGTTTGATTAAGATGATAAACTGTGCAGACATGAGCAAGAGAAATATAACCGTCCCAAAGCCAGCTAAAATCCATGTCAAGACAGTCGGTTCTATCATTCTATGACTCCCTAAATAAATCACGGTTTGCCCAAAGCCCCATGATACCCAGGAGCGAAGGAATCAACCAGAGCAACAGCACGCCCAATACAATATCCTGTCCCGAACTATCCCGAAAGATATAAAACAGTGGAAAATAAACGCAAATCGCGAACTCCATCATAGCCGCAAGAAAGCCGAAAAACCTCTTTCGTAACAATCCGATGAATGCAATAAGCCAGATCGGAAAAACCCACAAGATATCCGCGATTGCAATACCTCTTTCGACATCCGCGACTGCTCGCTCAGTCTCATTCCCCGAAAAACTCTCATTCTGAAGACCAAGCTCAACTGCACCTTCCCAGTCGATTAGGGAGTAACTTTGCATGATCCATGCAATAAGAATCAGCACAAGCGCGACAAACGCAATCCAAATGCCCAATGGATAGCAACCGATGGATTTATTTAATACGCTCATTGTTACATCTCCTCTTCTACGAATTTGTTCACTGTATGAAATCCGTTTCAAGCATATTTCATATACCACTAAGTATAAATACTATTGTTTATTCTAATGTATCGCTGCTTCCCGTCTTAAAATATTTCTCCTGCTGTGTCAGCCCCAGAACAGCATTCCATAAATCGCCATTCAGATTCACTTTTCGGCGTGCCAGAGTTGCTAATGGGATGGGAATATAAGTATACGTATTGCTCCAGAATCCCACAACCATATTTGTTTTGCCAGCCATACCTGCATGAACCGCATGCTCAGCCAGCATATGACAGAAAATAGCATCAGTGCCTTCGGCAGGAACACTACGGATATAATAGCTGGGATCGAAGTATTTTATGCTTACTTCTTTTCCACATTTTTTAAAATGGTTGTTAATTTCTGTCTTCAACAGAAGGCCAATATCATTATTTATATGATCCCCTGATTTTTCACATATCTCCGGACTTTTCTGAAAAAGGTCCTGACCGGCGCCCTCTGCAACAACGATGACAGCATGATCCTTTCTCTGATCAAATCGCCTTTCCAGAGCCCGAAGCAAACCGTTTTCTCCATGCAGGATCAACGGCACTTCTGGAACAAGACAAAAGTTGACCACAGAATTTGCGATGGATGCATAGCTTGCGATAAATCCCGAATCGCGTCCCATAAGTTTAACCAGACCGATTCCGTTGAACGCACCCTTGGCCTCATTGTTGGCAGCTGTAATAATATCGGCGATGCGTAAACTGCGGTTTCGAAACCGAACGTTTTTTCCGTAAAGCTTAAATCATTATCAATTGTTTTTGGCACACCGATGATGCTGATCGGCAAATTCCGTTTTGAAATTTCCTCTGCAATCGCTCCTGCGCCCTGCAGAGTTCCATCCCCTCCTATTGTAAAAAGGAGGTTGATCTTCTTTTTAATCAGTGTCTCCACCATTTCGCCAATATCCTGATTGCCGCGGGAGGAACCGAGTATCGTTCCCCCATGTTCATGAATTGTATCCACATTGTTCGGATTGAGCAACAAGGGCGGCAATGTATGCTTGGCTGATAGTCCACGGTATCCATAACGCAATCCGAGAATATCTTGGACGCCATATCCCTGCCATAGCACATTTACAATATTCTTAATAACATCATTCAACCCGGGACAAAGTCCACCACAGGTAATTATGGCGGCTCGCGTTTTCTGAGGATCATGAAAAATGTTCTTGCGAGGACCCGCCCTTTCAAAAGAAGGCAGATCCTTCCCTGACTCAAATATCGGTTCAAGTTCGTGAAGCTTTACCGCAAAAGAGACCCTTTCAAAATCACCAATAAATCGACGGCCTCGGAAAGGATTCGGAATAGAACAATCGCCAAGTGCTTGTATGTTGAAATCATATTTTTCGGGATGTTCAATGACCTCTTTATAATTCATATTTGTCCTTTGCTTCTATTTACTCATTTAAAATCGTCTGCAAGTAATCATTCAGATTTGTCTCTAGTATTCTTTTGTATGAAAAGGTGAACCTGATTGATCAATGATTTCAAAATAGATCATGGTGCCATTGTGTTAAGTTCCCGATTGTTTCTTACCAATGATAAACAATGATTTTGTATTTTCACCGATCAACACGGATTTCTCGATGGAAAAACTGGCTCCAATAGGTTTCATTTTTCTCTTGATTCATCGTTTCCTCCCGATAATGAGTAGAATTCCCATAATAATTAACAACACGGCAATGCTGTAACAGGTATAGTGAAGAAACGGATCAAAAATTCCCAGCACCAGCTCTACCGTCAGCCAAACCGCGAGCACGCATCCCTGAAACAGGATAAGCCAATCATAGTATTTCACTTTTTTAAATGTGAGAATGGCAATCATTAGGCTGAACAGTCCATTCATGACAAACAGAATCAAACCAGGGATGAAGAAATTTCTAAAGGGAATGTCATTAAGCAATTCGGATGGCAGCCCCAGTTTAACACCGCTGGGATCAATCATCAACATCAGCCCGCCGTATATTGCCGAGCCGCTTAAGAATAACAGTAATACGATTGAGGATATAGTAAGCAGTTTCTTTGTTTTCACATTCTTTCTCTCTGATTTTTTCATTTATTTGTCGTCACCAATCTCATATTTGTAAACCACTGGAACTGAAAATATCAAATTTCAATCTCATCACCACGATTCATGATATGACACTCTATCCCCAATTTCTCAACCTCATGCTTGAACATTTGATCATCAGCTGCTGCAAATTTTTTAATTAGGAATAGAGGGACGTTATAATGGCAGGGAATCACCCTCTTTGGAGAAATCCGTTTCACTGCTTCCAAGCCATCAGCAACATCCATGGTCCATACATTATTGCCCAGCCCACCTATTGGAAGCATCAGAATATCCGGCTTTAATCCATCCCATTCATCAAGGAGCAGCGAATCACCAAGATTCAGGATGGTTTTATTTCCAATGGTGATTTTATAGCCCATGGATCCAAGACCCGTTCTCTCTTCCGGGCCCGGCGTTTTTTTCATTTTAAAACCAAAGAACGGAATGGCAATCGGGCCATGCACAGATTTTACGGCTTCAACTTTAACACCATCCAGGGTGACCGATTCACCCACATCCAGAGCATGTGCATTATCAAACGGAATCCATGATGTCAATTCTCTTCCACGCGGATCGATTAATAGTATTTGACCATTTTCAATTTTCGTCATCTCTTTGCCACAAATTACATGCGCTCCCGATGCCTCAGCAACTCGATCCGACTGCCAATGGTGGTCAGGGTCACCATGGGTGATTAAAATATGTGTGATTGTCTCCCATTCGGTTTTGGGGATAAGACTACCGAGCTTAAACAACCACAAATTCTGGCCCGGATCAATGGCAATCTTCGTATTGCCATCATCGATAAGAAATGTATTATAAAGATAATGTTTAATTTTCATTTAAGATTCTCCTATTAAATATTCCGCTATAAGATTTGAAATTTGCCTAACACTAAAATTTAACGTCTTTCAGTTATTGAATAAAAGAACAGCAGAACAGAGTATATTTCCAGTCGTCCCAACAGCATTGAAAAAGCAAGAACAACTTTACTCAAAGGATCAAAAAAGGCGTAATTTTCAACGGCGCCTACTCTTGCCAATCCCGGACCGATATTCCCAAGTGTTGCAATACTTGCTGAAAAAGAGGTTATGAGATCGTATCCCATGAAAGCGAGAAAGAGGGTGACTCCGGAGAAAAGTAATATAAAAAGGATAACAAATCCTGTCACTTGACTGACAATAGGTTGAGGGATGTGATTTTTTCCTACTTTTACATAAAATATAGCCTTTGGATGAGCCATTTTTTTAATTTCATTCAATACTTTTTTAAATATAATTAAGACGCGTATTTGTTTCATTCCCCCACCGGTTGATCCTGCAGAACCACCGAAAAACATCATAAAGACAAGTAATATTCTTGAAAAAGATGGCCACATATTAAAATCAGCAGTACAAAATCCTGTGGTGGTGGTAATTGAAACTGTTTGAAATGCTGCAGCTCTTAATGCCATGAAAATGTTGTTTTTAAATTCTCCTGAAATTTCATTTTTCATCATAAAATGAGGATCGGTATTATTTAAAAATAAATTTAAAGTAATTGCCGTAATCGCGATGAGCAATACTGATGTATAAAAACGCCATTCTCTATCCTTAATAAAATCTTTGAATTTTCTTTTAATCAGATAAAAGTGGAGAAGAAAGTTAACACCTGCAAGATACATAAAAACTATAATAACAATTTCAATATATAGATTGTCAAATCCGGCAATTGATGAATTAAGCGTAGAAAAACCACCGGTGGCCAGGGTTCCGAATGTATGACAGAGAGCATTATACAAATCCATACCACCGAACATTAATAAAATTGTTTCCAGCACTGTCAGTCCAGTATAAATCAGCCATAATATTTTGGCAGTATCTTTTATTTTCGGACTAATTTTATCTTTAGTGGGTCCCGGAACTTCTGCTTTATATAAATGGCCTGATATGATTCCAAAAAAAGGCAGTATGGCAATTGTTAACAGGATAATTCCCATTCCTCCCAGCCAGTGTGTTAGACTTCGCCAGAATAAAAGTCCCTTTGGAATGTTTTCGATACCTGTTAATATTGTCGCGCCTGTCGTTGTAAAACCTGACATTGCTTCAAATACACAATTAATATAACTTCCGAAAGACCCGTGTATGTAAAAAGGCAATCCGCCGAACAGGGAAGCAAGAATCCAGCCCAGCGATACGATGATAAATCCTTCTTTTGCTTTTATATTTCTTTTTACTTTACAAGTTACAGCCAATAAAAGTCCTACTGCCAGTGTAATAATCAATGCAAGTGAAATTGCAAAAGTATCATTTCCTTTATAGTATAATGAGAATAATAAAGGGAATATCATCATGATTGAAAGGATTATAAGTAATAATCCCTGAACTTTAAGAATTATCTGCCATTTCATTTAATATTTACCACACTGACTTTTTTGAAAACATTTTTTCTATTTCCTGTAATGCTGAGGGCAGGTTAAAAATTATTATTTTGTCTCCAAGCTGTATCATATCCTGACCTTTGGGAATAATAACTTCTTCATCTCTGATGATCACTCCAATGATCATTCCTCGAGGAAATTTTATATTTTGAAGGGGTGTATTAAGTATTCCAATAGGTTCCGTAATTTCCATTCCCACTGTCTCTGCATTTATTTCTGCAAAAGGTGTAATTGATGTGATGTTCCCTTTTCTACAGTAATGAAGTATTTCACCAACCATAAGTACATGAGGCGAAAACACAATATCAATATTGGTCATTGAATTAACAATGGGGGCAAGCGCTTTATTATTAATTGTACATATGGTTTTCTTTGCATTATATTTTTTTGCTGTAACTGCCGAGATAACATTGTATTCATCATCATTAGAGATTGATATAAAACAGGAATTGTCAATTTCTATATCATTTATTACGCTTATATCAGTGGCAGAACCATTTATTACAATGACATCATCCAGGTCCTTTGAGAGGTTCTCTGCCAATGTCGTATCCTCTTCTATAATTGTAACTTTTTTACCCTTTTTTGTTAGACGTTTGGAAAGTTCTTTAGTCATTTTTGTTGCGCCGGATATAATGATATTATTAAGTTTGGTTTTTGAATGAAAATAGGTTTTAAGAACATTCTGTATATGCTCATATTTACCAATCAAATATAACTTGTCCTTTGGAAGAACAACATCCGTTCCTTTAGGAATTAAAATTTCTTCATTTCTGTAAATAGCGACTGCTTTAATATTTTTAAACAATTCATCTTCAAGTACCAATTCGTGAAAAGGTTTATTAATATATTTAAAATTATTTGTTATTCTAATCCCCACAAGCTGAACCCGCTTATCAGAGTAATTAATAATTTCAATCGCTTCGGGATAATTCAATAGAGTTGTAATTTTTTCAATGGAGAGCTTTACGGGCTCTATCATCATATCAATCCCGAAATCTTTTTGTTTAATAATATCATTATCAAAATAATAATTGGAATGCTCAATTTTACTTATTGCTGTAATTTTAGAACCTGTCAATTTTTTTACCAATGAACAGGCTATCATGTTTGTATTGTCATCATTGGTCAATGCCAGGAACAGAAAGGCGTTTTCTATATCAATTTCTTTAAGAATATTGATATCCGTACCATTCCCATGTATTACAAGAGCATCAAGCTCATGAGTCAATCTTTTTACAATATTTTCATTTTCTTCAATAAGTATTATTTTATAGCCTTCAGAAATCAATTTTTCAGCTATTGTGACTCCAATTGAGCCGCCACCTATAATTACAATATTCATATTATTTCCTAAAATAATTAATCCCGGTTCAATGATTAAATGCACCGCCTAAAATTACACTTTAAAAGTGTCGTTTTTTTTCGTTCCCAAACTCCTGTTTGGGAAACATGCAAAAGTAATTTACATAATCCCTGTTATCTGTGAAACCTTTTATTGCATTTCTTCAAGATCTTTGTTAAGCTTAATTACATTAAAAATCCCCAACAATCAAACAGGAGGTATGTAATGAACATTATTCTCTTTTTACTGATTGGCCTCGTGGCCGGGTGGCTTGCTGGGAAAATTTTTAAGGGCAAAGGATTTGGCCTGATCGGGAATTTGATTGTAGGATGTGTTGGTGCGTTATTAGGCGGATGGCTGCTGGGTGTCTTGGGAATTGAGGCATATGGAATAATCGGAGCGTTGGTGGCCGCATTGATCGGGGCATTGCTGTTGCTCTGGATTATAAGTCTCATCAAGAAGAAATGACAGAATGTAGTGGTGTGCAAAATAAACGCGCGCCTCTATTTATGAATTTTATGCTGGCGAAAGAGATCCTCTCCTTCGCCAATTTTTATTGCCTCACTTATATGAATCGTTCACAAACTCTCATGTGGGATTATATCATTTATTTTTGATAAACAAGCTTTCCCGTCTCTGCAAAGTTACCAGTTTGAAGTACATATATATATAGACCACTTGTGAGACCAGTTGGAATCCATGTGAACTCATGATCGCCAGCCTGCTGATATCCATCATACAAGGATGCAATCTCCTGCCCCGCTAAATTATAAACGTACAACTGAACATCGCCTGCTTCTGGAATCCAGTATTTAATTACTGTGGACGCGTTAAAAGGATTGGGATAATTGGCGATTCTGAAATCGATTGTTTGGGAATCCTGGATGTTTACAGCGTTTTCTGGCGGATAAATGGGATCTCCATTTGAATCCACAGTGAGAATAGCCTCAAAGTTGGATCCGTCAATCGCCCCTAATTCTGAAAGCACCTCATCATCCCAGCGCTCGTCAGGTGCGCCGCTGATATACATATTGCTACCATTGTCCGCGACAAACATGCCATACTTCTTCAAGGCAGTCAGGATCACCTGCACCGGCTCTGAAAATGGGGTAATATCAAAGTCGGCTTTCAGGCGAAACCGCAATCCCATGGGCGGCAGATTCGGATTATCGGACTGACTGGCATAATGCCGCGCAGGCCAGATGTATGCCCGCTGCGTGTGCTCAACCGTAAACCGGAGCGCATGATCAATTTCCTGATCGATGTACACCTCTTCATATCGAACAAGCCCCGGAAAGATCGGCAATCCAGCCGCATCCGCGGAGGTCCATCCCTCGGGGCGGATCGCGTTACTCGTCAAATCAAACTGCGCGCCTGATTGCGCCTCCCACAGGATTTCACCGGGAAACGCTCGGTACAATTCATACAGCATCGCATTGTCCAGATCCACTGCAATCACATGGCGGTCGCCCTCCCCATCTGAACCACCTTCGATAACCGCGTCAAGAGGAATCGGAAACGGCCCCGGATCGCTCTCTTCTCCAAATGCAGTATAATATATCGGGATCAGAGGCTCACCATCATTCACTGTAATGTAGGGAATACCATTCGGCGCACCCGCCCAGACCATGCCAAAATCAGGGTGCAAGTGATATCCTGCTCCGCTGTTGGCTATGAAATTATCTGAATTGGGGTGTACGTCATAGGTACTGATATCCCAGTTCCAGGGGTTGTCTTCGGGAAAGACCTGCAAATCACCGATATTCGGCGATTCCCAGGCGAATAAATTTGTACACATGCAGACTAATGTAATTAAAAGAAAATTTATAATCTTCTTCATACTATCCCTCACCCAGCTTCAAATCACATTAAAATGATGTGTATACTGTTTTTAAGCTTTTTAAATCTCTTGTATTAACTATTCAATAATTTACTTCATACAAATTTTGGTCTACCAAGCAAACTGCTTACGATAATCCGATCATCCAATTCAAATTTTTCACATTCTTTAAATATTTTTTCTCTTTGTTCTGGCTGAATCGATGGTCCAATGTGTATCCTCTCGATTAGCTCAAGCAGATTTGCCTTGAGAAAGATACCAAATTCTGGAATTTGACACCCTGATTCTTCAGCATACCTTAATGAAACAACACATCTAAATTCCTTCTCCCAAGAGAAAGCATTGTGTTTGAAATAAAATCTTTCCAACATACCAACATCCAAATGCTCTTCAAGAAGGTTAACATAGTTAACATTCCCACCCCATAGATTCTCATCCTTATACTCTGGTTTAATTTTATATGATGTCAGAAAATTATCAATTTTCCTTGGAGTCGATACTATAGCAACTCCTTTTCCCTGATCAGAATAGAGCTGCCACATAGCTGCACTTTCATAGTCTTCAATATGCCAACAGTTAATTTTAGTCAATCTCTTCAGCGCAAAGAAGGCTCTTTCAGTATAATCCATTTCGGAGTAGCGTGGATCAACAGGAAAATCATATGCTTGTACAGCAACAGCACCTTCAAAAAGATCATCGAATTGATTAGCAGAGGCGAAATGGACCATATTATCTTTAATCATATCAAGGAATCTATTTAATTTTATATACCGCCAGATTTTCTGATCGGGATCGTAATTAATGTCAGTTCCTGTTCGCATCTTTATCTCTACTATTTGTTATCGTTTTAAACTCCAGTTTTAAAATTATCGATAGAATATTAAAATCTTCCCCTAGCGAGGTGAGGAACACCTCGTCGAGCATGTAACACCTCGCAGAGTTTGGTGTGTTATTTTTTCTCCCCTAAAATCCCCTCCACATCCCTCATCGCACAATCAACCAGGTCATTCACCTTCTTCTTTAAAGCCTTTGCCTTCTTCTCATTCTCTTTCCGGAAAGACTCCGTCTTTATATCTTTCAAATTAATCATCACATTCAAATACGCTCCCTCGGCCGCGGTTCGTGCGCAAAGCACACCCACAGCCGCATCACTCACAGAACTCTTGTTGCCCTTCTGCACCATCTCAAACGCCAGTTCCGCAGCTGTTACACACCTTTCCAAAACGGACAAAGGTACCCGAACCGCTTCCTGCAAAGCGGACTCCATGGCCTCGGCGCGGAGTTGTTTCTCATCCTCCGTTTTCTTCTTCATGCGCATGGCAGCCATGAACCTGTTAAAAGCATCGGTATCACGATCGACGTCGAGGAGAAATTCGGCCTTCAGTTGCTGCGCTTTCACGCCGATAGCTTCCATTGCTTCTCTGGTCTTGGCATCAGCTTGTTTGGGATAACTCAATGCAGCCACCATGGAAGACAGCGCACTACTCAGTGCGCCGCACAAGGCGGCCACACTGCCACCCCCCGGCGCAGGGCTGTTAGTAGAGAGTTCATCTGCAAATTTGTTCAAGGACATTTGGGCAAGGGGAGCTTCAGGGCAAATCCAGTACTCGATAATCTTTATACTTGGATCAAAAGGAGAGAGATCGTCTAATCCAAGTGATTGGACAGCTGTTTGAATCAATTTGGCTTCCGGCACGCCGATGGTCTTGTCCTGCTTTTTGAGATAATGGATGCCTGCCTGACGCATGGCCTCAAGTGGAATCAATCCCACCAGCTCACTGCCAGTCACACACGTACCCCGCTCTTCAGCCAATTGGCTGCAGGTATCATACACAATGTGAGGAGGTGTGACATTGAAATCCGTGAGATTCATGGAGATTTGAGCACAACCGAAATCTTCCATATACCAGCCCACAGCTTTGCACGCCTTTAACAATCCGGGCTCTCGCTTTTTTGAACCATCTGCGTCACGGACCATACGGCCGCTCTCGCGAATCAAACCGGCTATCTCTTTGGCAATACCAACATCTTTTGTGTTCAGATTCAAATTATAGGCAATCAGAAAGGGGCGCGCGCCGATCACCGTGGCTCCTGACTTGGCATTGAATTTGGCATCTCCATAATCCGGTTTCCACTTGGGGTCTTTAAGTTTGTCCTCCAATCCCTCATATTCACCGGACCGGACATCCGCTAAATTCTGGCGGGATGGTGTGGTTGCCGCCTCTTCATATAAATACACAGGAATGTTTAATTCAGAGGCCACACGTACGCCCAATGTTTTGGCAAGCTGGACGCACTCTTCCATTGTGACATCAGACACCGGCACAAAAGGACACACATCAGTGGCGCCCAACCGGGCATGCTCCCCGGATTGTGTGGTCATATCGATCACCTCAGCAGCCTCGGCAATGGCCTGAAAAGCCGCTTCGAGCACACCTTCGGGCGAACCGATAAAAGTCACTACCGTGCGATTGGCATCCTTGCCTGGATCCACATCCAGGAGTATAACATTTTCAATGGCTCGGATGGCAGAAGCAATGTGATCGATTTGGGTCTGATCACGCCCCTCGCTGAAATTGGGCACACATTCAACCAGTTTCATACAGCTTCCCTGTGCTTAATTTAAATCAATGGCTTTGTCATTTCGAACGCAGAGAGAAATCTCATAGTAGCAAAAAAACTAGATCTCTCATCCCGCCAAGGCGGAATTTGAGATGACATATAACAATTCATTTGGAGATAATAAAATTAAACTTGTACAAAATAACTATTAAAACGGCTCTATGTTGTCTTGAGTGGGTAGCATTAGTCAACAAATATGAATTCGCCACGGATTTTCACGGATGCACACCGATTTAAAAAGAATAGACGCTTACACTCAATTTTTCCTTTTTCCGAAATT